>SLPW01000372.1 GCA_007131755.1 Myxococcales bacterium
ACCCCGACCTTCTCCAGGTGGTCGGCGCTGGCCGCCCCCACCTCGGCGGCCATCTTCGTCGCCCCGATATTCTCGATCTCGTCGGAGTGAATACGCGGGATCAACCCGTTCTCCTTGCCCGTCTCCAGAATCCTTCGCCCCTCCTCGGCCGTAAACGCGCCGCGATCACAGAAGACGTCGCAATAGTCGGCAAGCCCCATCTCGGCCACCTTCGGGATCATCTCCTCACACACCAGATCGACATAAGCGTCGCGGTCGTCGCGATAATTTCGCGGAATGGCGTGGGCCCCCAGAAAACAGGGCACGAGCTCCAGCGGCGCCTCTTTCTGAGCTGCCGCCACGGCCTTCAGACTCTTGATCTCATCGGAAGTCGTCAGCCCATAACCGCTCTTGACCTCCAGCGTCGTAATCCCTTGGCGCACGGACTGATAGACCCTGCGAAGAAGCCCCAGCTCGAGCTCCGCCGTCGACGCCTGACGCACGGCGTCGACCGTATTCAAGATCCCACCGCCGGCCTCCAGAATCTCCACATACGCGCGCCCCGCATTGCGCAGCATAAACTCCCGGGAGCGCTCTCCCGCAAATACGGCGTGGGTATGGCAATCGATCCACCCCGGCATCACCACGTCCGTCTCCAAAACCTGCACGTCATCGCCACGGGCCCAGTCGGGCCGATCCGTCCAGGGCCCCACCCAGCCGATGGTCTCGTCATCGTCGTTGACCACCACCGCCGCGTCCTCCACGAGCCCCACCACCTCATCGTCACGGGACTGGAGATCGCCGTCGGCGTCGTACGCCGCGAGTTCGTCTGGGTTGCGCGGCATCGTCAGCGCTTGTTTGGCGTGGATGATGTACATTTCGGGTCCTTTAGTAAGTTGGAGTTTCTTGATTGTCCGGTGCCCCCTCCGCCTTCCGCATCGGGAATAGCCGTTAGCTAGTTGAGGGTCTATAGCGAGAACGCAAGGCGTAAAGCCCTGCGCCGCACGTCACAGAAAGTAGAAGTTGGTCGGAGATCGGAGATCCATCGATTTAGGAAGCTGAATACGGGCGTAGCGACTGCCCCGTCGGCCATAGACCCCGGCGTGCCTTGCCCACTCTATCCGAATCGAGACTCGGAATCGCGCGGTGAGAGAAGCACACCGAGGATAATCGACGGAATCTTGGAGCCGATGGCATCCCTCGGCGCCACGACGAGCATCAGCGAGATCGTGGCGCTGCCATCGCGGGACGTCCAGCGACCCGTATATGGGGTGCGAACCCCGCAATCTGCTCGTACCACGATGGCCTGGGGCAATGAGCGATGGAGCCGATGACATCCTGTCATCGCATCCCATCGGCGAGGCCTTGGAGAGCCATCGCTTCAGGTGGGACGACCATCGAAATCTAACCCCCGCCAGCAGTGATCAGCGCCTTTCGGCGCTCCGATAACAATGATGTTATCGGCTCCAGGGCGTGTGATTGGCCGTCCAATCTTTCTCCCCTGTGAGATGAACCGCGCCAGGGGCCGCTCTCTTGCGCTGCGAATCTATATCGTCTCCAACCTCGGCACACAACGCCTCGGCGGCTCCCGACGCACAACCGCCACCGCACCTTCGAAATCACCTCATGACGCCGCCATCTCCGCGCTTTTCGCGAGCTTTCGTGAGCTCTGCCGCGCCTCCACGCTCAGCGGCCAGCGCTCAGCTCCTTCGCGCTCCGCGTACCGTGCTTCCGAGTGCCCGGCCGGCCCTCCCCTTGGTCGGGCCGGCGACTGCCGATAGCGCGGACGCTATCGTCTCCAACCTCGGCACACAACGCCTCGGCGGCTCCCGACGCACAACCGCCACCGCACCTTCGAAATAACCTCATGACGCCGCCATCTCCGCGCTCTTCGCGAGCTTTCGTGAGCTCTGCCGCGCCTCCGCGCTCAGCGGCCAGCGCTCAGCTCCTTCGCGCTCCGCGTACCGTGCCTCCGCGCCTCCGCGTTCCACGCACATACTAGCCGACCGACGCTTGCGTGCTATATTACGCTTTACCGCAATATACAGCACAACTTACCGGTAACGACAAGACCGACCTCACTGGGGGAATCCATGAGCTTTCGCGGACATAAGGGACTGACGGTGTGGAATCGCGCCGTCGACCTCGTCGAATTGACGTACCGCCTGTCCAACGTCCTGCGCCATCGGGGCGCCACGGAGGTGCTCGCCGACATGCGGCGCGCCTCCCTGGCGGTGCCTTCCCATCTGGCCGCCGGGTATCAGACGCACTCGACCCGAGAATATCTGCGCTATGTCCACGCCGCACAGATCGATCTGGCGCGCCTGGAGACGCAGGTGACCATTCTGCACAAAATGGACTGGGCCGACCGTGAAGACGTGGACGATCTCCAATCATTGATGACCCATATGGACTCCCTGCTGCAGTGTCTGGAGCGCTACCTGATGGGAGAGTCCTCGGAGCTGAAGACCGGCGAAGCGCAGTGACCGCTACTCGTCGGTGACCCCGGGGACGCGAACGCCCCGCTCCCTGGCGACCTCTAAGAAGCTGTCAAAGAAGTCGGACCGAGGCTCGGCGAGATGCTTTTTTTGGCTTCAAAGCGATCAAACGCAGGCCTATCCGTAGGATAAGTCGAGTATTGAGCGCAAAGAAGCCGGAAAAAGCAGCCGGCGAATGCCGACGGGAGACTTTTTTGACAGCTTCT
>SLPW01000278.1 GCA_007131755.1 Myxococcales bacterium
ATCCCCGGCGTGGGTGACGAGACGCTGCACTTTCTCGTCTTCAGCACCACCTTCTTCCTCCAGAGCTACCTGCTCCGAGGCATCGTCGACGCCCTCCCCGACCTCGCCGAAGACCTCACCGAACAGGCACGCACCTCAGAAATGATCGATATCACCGACGAATAATCCCGAGACCGACACCGAGACCGAGACCGAGACCCCAATTTCGCCTATTGCATCATCTTGTCCCTCCACTACACTTCCGCCGACGTCTCTCGCCAACCCGACGCATCCCGCGGATCAGCCATGCAGCAGTCCAAGCCCCGCCTCTTCATCGCCCTGGCCGGAAATATCGGCGCCGGTAAGAGTACGGCCGCCAAGATCATCTCCCGTCATTTCGGCTGCGAGCTCTTCCACGAGCCCGTCGTGGAAAACCGCTTCTTGCGCCATTATTACGACGATATGACGCGATGGAGCTTCACCCTGCAGATGGAGTTCTTGTTGCGCCGTGTGGAGCACCACACCCAGATCGAGAGCTTGCGCGGCTCCTGCGTTCAGGATCGGACCCTCATCGAGGATCCGGAGGTCTTCGCCAAATACCTCCACGGCCTCGGCCATATGACGGATCCCGAGTTGGATCTGTATTTCGACTTCTTTCAGCGCTTCAACCGCACCATCCGCCAGCCGGACCGCATCATTCTTCTCCACACCCCGGACGTACAGGAATTGTTGCGGCGCATCGCCGACCGCGGGCGCGCCGAAGAACGGGGGATCACCCCCGGCTTTTTACGTGGACTCAACGGCTACTACGAGACCTTCGCCCAGGTGGCGACCCGGAAATACGACGTCGAGGTACTGGAGATCGACGTCACCAACCGGGATATCCGTCAAGGCGAAGGCCGCCAGAGATTCCTCGAGGAGGTGCACGACTTCGTCAACAAGGGCCTTCCTGAGGAGCGCCAGCTCCCGCTGATGCTCGACCCCGTCGAATAGAAGACCACCCCCGATCTACAGCATCGCCGGCGTCGTCCCGAAGAAACGACGCAGGGCCACGAAGGCTATCAGACAGAAGATCCCCACCGCGACGAGGACCATGAAGAACTTCTTGGACTTCTCCTGCTCCCGCTGTCGGCGGGCGGCCTCTCGCTTTTTCTTCGTTCTCCGCTTTGCAGCCATCCTCACTGCCCCTGGTCCGAGATGATTGTCATGGGAGGGGTCGCCCCTCCCCGTTCCAACCGTGCAACCTAATCCAGTACTCCCAAATTTCGCAAGCACAGCATCAATCCAGCAACCCTTCCTCCTCTCCATCGCCCTCATAGATCCTCTGCAGCAGATCGGAGCGCGAGATGATCCCCACCACCTTGCCATCGTCCACCACCGGCAGCCGTCCTATATCCTGTTCCGTCATCATCTCCAGCGCCTCGCTCAGCGAATATTGAGGCTTTACGGTCACCACCTGGTGGGTCATGAATCCCGCCGCCGGGATCTCCCAATCTCCCCGGCGGATCGCCTCATCGACGTCGCGTCGGGAGACGATCCCCGCCAATTCGCCCTCCCGGGTCACGGGAACGCCGCGAATCCCCCACTTTCCAAGGGATCGCTGGAGCTCGTCGAGCTTCATATCGTGAGGGACGCATTGTACCGGTGACGTCATGACGTCGCGCACCTCCAGCGGGGCCAGATTCATCGCACACAACAATTCGCGAAGATCGGCAAAGACTTCTTCGACACGCCCCGTTTTGATCCGCGCTGCCGCCGCCGACGGATGTCCCCCGCCGCCCCACTTCTCTGCGATGGCGGCAACGTCGACGTGGCGCGTCTCGCTTCGTCCAATCAGGGCCACCACATCACGCCCCTCTTGCTGCAAGACGGCAAAGCAGGCGTCGAGCCCCATCATTTGCATCATGCGCTCCACCACCAGAGCCGCCCCCTTCACGTAGTCCTGCGTCGTCTTCCACACACAGCCGATGCGCAGCCCATCGCGCTCCAGGATCTCCATATCGCTGAGCATCGCCACCAGAAGTTGCTGCTGCTGCGGCGAATACTCCTGCTGCAGGTAGCGATTGACCACCGGAAGAGACGCGCCGGATTGTCGCAAAAACGCCGCCGCCCGCAGATCACGGACCGTCGTCGACGGAAAGGTCAGATTTCCCGTATCGGCGTAGATCCCCAGCATCAATAGCGTTGCCTCCTCGGCATCCAATTCCAGCTCCAGGGCCTCGATTCGCTCACAGAACAACGTCGCGCAGGCTCCCACGGGCTCCAGAATCTCCCGATCGGCCTCGATATCGTCGGGTCCCGGCGGATGGTGATCAAAGACAATGAGTTCCTCTGCTCCCTCCAGAAGCTGTGAGAACTCCGAAAAGCGCTGGCGTGCCCGGGAATCCACCATTACCACCTGCTTTACGTCTCCTTGCAGCTCGGCCAGCCTCTTCGGTCTCAACCAATCGCGATGCAAGGCCAGGTACCGCTTTACCGGCGAGCTCACCGCACTACTGAGCACGATCTCGCAGTCGGGCCATAACTTTCGTGCTCCCAGCAGGCTCGCCAGGCCGTCGAAGTCCACGTTTTGATGGGTGATTGCAATCTTCATTCACTGCTCCAGGGTTGCGGCAAGAAACTCAGTGCGCAACGTTGTTGGGGAATTCTTCTCCTTTTGCTCCACCTGATCGCTGCGGAGGTACTGCTTATGAAAGCCATGTC
>SLPW01000329.1 GCA_007131755.1 Myxococcales bacterium
GGTCGAGCCCGAGGTCGAGCCCGATTCCGAGGTCGAGCCCGATTCCGAGGTCGAGCCCGATTCCGAGGTCGAGCCCGATTTCGGCCTAAGAATTTGGGGGCATGCATCAATTCTACTGGTTATTCCAAAAACTTGTGCGCAATTCAGAGCCGCGTGCGGGGAGGTGGGCCCAGGCGCAGTTTAGCCTGGGCTCGGAGGGGTCCGCCGAAAACCCCATCACCCACCACCCGCCCTTCACCGATAGGATTCGCTCAACAGCGAATCCATGGTCAGCTCCTGTGGATCTCTGGGGGTCTTGTTTTCGAGGCGCAGGACGCCTCGGGGGCAGACCTCGGCGCAGATTCCGCAGCCGACGCAGCTTGCTCGGGTAAAATCCTGGTTCTGTTGTGCGTAGGCGCGGACGTCGATGCCCATCTCGCAGTATTTGGTGCAGAGCCCGCAGGAGATGCACATATCGTCTTTGACGGTGATGCGGAAACGGCCGAATTTCTGAATGAGTCCCAATAGGGCTGCCATGGGGCAGAAGAAGCGGCACCACACCCGGGTGCCGCCGATGGGGTAGACGACGACGCCGATGATGCCGCTGAGCATGGTGGCGACGACGAAGCCGTAAAAGGATTGCAGGGAGGCGGCGCGCTCCTGGAATTGGGGGTGGTGGTCGCCGACGGCCCAGGAGGCGATGACGACGGCCGTGACCACCAGGGCCAGGATCAGGGTCAGGTGGACGGCCCATTTTTCGAATTTCCAGGAACGAGTGGTCTTCGTTCCGAGATGGCGAAAGGGTTCGCCGGCGGTGTTGGCCAGTCCTCCGCAGCCGCAGACCCAGGAGCAATACCAACGCTTTCCGTATAAGACGCCCAGGATGGGGACCAGCACCAGTGAGCCGATGGCGCTGTAGAGGATGATGGGCAGGGGATGGTTGAGGATATTGGAGGGATAGAAATTTTCGATGGTCAGGGGCCAGAGATAGCTGAAGTAGAACTCGGGCCGTTCGAAGACGGCCATGATCCAGGGGATGGCAAAGGCCAGGGTGCACTGGACGAACATCACTACCGATGTGCGCACGAGTTGGTAGCGGTTGTGGCTGTATTTTCGCATCACGTAGATACCGCCGACGACGACGGCGACGGTATAAATCAGCCCGTAGAGGGTCCACTTATGGGGAAGCCCCATGGCGTCGGAGAGATAGGTCCAGAAGTCGGGGACGTAGACGCCGGCGACGGTGCGCCCGCCGTAGTAGAGGAGCAGATAAAAGAGAGCCAGGGCGATGGTGAGGGCCCATGCGGTGACGCCGCGGTGGGTGATATCGTGTTTGAGCCAGCCGACGGTACCTTTTTGTCTCACAGCGGCCTCTCTTCTTCGGTCATGGCATCCAGGTCCAGGCGACCGAACTCGACGTCAAATTGAGCCTCCCGAAGTCGGGTGCGCACGAAGTCCAGGGTGCGTCGCTCTTCGATCCAACGGGTCAAGACGGTGTGATCCCAACGCGAACCGAGCATGCTGAAGCCGATGACGCGGCGGTCCTCCGTATAGACGATTCGCTGGGAGATGGGTTTGTCGGGCATGCGCCGAAAGAGGGATTGAGTCCCCGGGGGAACCTCCTTGACGGCGCCGACGGTGGTGTATTCGACGTCGAAGAATTTGGAGCTGTTGTAGAAGAGCGGAGGCTCATAGGTGATGTCGTCGCCGAGCATGCTTCGGGCGGCCAGTTCGCCGTGGCGGCGGGCGGCGTACCAGATGGGCTCGTGGTGCGGGGGGTTGTCGTCGACGAGATCGATCTCCACGCAGTCGCCGGCGCCGTAGACGTCGACAAGGGTGGTCTGAAAGGCGCGGTTTACGCGAAGACCGAAGCCGATGGCCGGAGGAGTGGCCACGTCGCGAAGCCAGTTGACGTTGGGGACGACGCCGATGGCGATTCCCAGCATCTGGCAGGGGATCTCGTTGGCCGCGTCGGTGCGAAGCGACGAGACGCGGCCGTCGGCGTCGACGTCAATGTGGGTCACTTCCTCCTCGTGGCGAAGGTCGACGCCGTGAGAGCGGATATGCTCGGAGATCATCTGGCCCTCGGGCTCGGTGAAGGCGGCGGGCCAGTAGTAGGGTTCACGCACCAGGAAGGTGACGTCCAGACCGTGGTGAACAAAGCACTCGGCGAGCTCGACGCCGATGAGGCCGCCGCCGACGACGGTGGCCTGTTCGGTGGTCCAGGTCAGCTTCTCGCAGTGGTCCAGGTCCTGAACAGAGACGAAGTGGACCAGCCCCTCTTCGACGTCTTCGAGCCCGCCAAAATCAATCATTCGGGGTCGGGCGCCCACTGCGAGCAGGCAACGATCGTAGTCCAGTGTTGTGCCGTCATCGAGGGTCAACTGATGGGCCTGGGCGTCGAGGTCGACGACGCGGCCCTGGATGCGATCGATGTGCTGTCGGTCGTAGACGGAGCGCTCGTAGGGCTCGAGGTCTCGGCGCTCGAGGCGATTCATATAGGCGTACATCAGGGCGGTGCGAGAGAAGAAATAAGGCGCTTCGTCGCTGATGAGAGTAATGCGCGCGTCGTCGGGGGCGTGGCGCTGTCTGATGGTGAAGGCCGCCCGGGTTCCGGCGACGCCGTTTCCGACGATGACAAAGTGCATGAATCGACCGTGGTGATAAACGATGGTTGATTGCCAACCCGTGGTGGGTCGGAGGCCGGGAGGATAAGCGGGAGCGGCGAAAGTGACAATTCGACATCTGCCCTAGATTGACAATGGTGAAACAGGGGGCGTAGTATTCCGAAAATTGAGGACGTGTCAGATGTGATTGGTCGCAGAAGCTGAAATAGAGAACGCCGATCGTCAGGTAGAGTTGCCGGCGCCGAGCATGAAGGGTTGCCGTTCAGCGGGCACCGAAGAACAGTTAAGAAGTAATTCAATAGAGGTGAGCCTGGAGTACCGCCGTAGCGGCGATGACCGCCGTGAGGCCCTGGCTCCGTAGAGTTCGAAACCGGGAGGTCTTGATGAAGTACCAAATTCGAGTGTTGGTGATCGCCCTCATCGTGGGAGGCTGGGGATTGATGGCGACGGGATGTGACGAGGTCGAGGAGATGCTCGACGATCTCTCCGGAGATCGGCAGGAGGAGGCCGACGACGACGAGGTCGCTGAAGACGACGATGCCGATGACGACGAAGACGAAGTCGCCGAAGTGGAAGAGGAGCCGGAAGACGACCCGGTGGACGTGGCGATGTACATCCTCGCCGCCTTCGAAGTCGAGTGTGTCGATCAGGAGATCGAAGACGAGGACGAAGCGCAGGAGATCAAAGACGAGATCTACGCCCGATACGGGTTCGACGCCGCGGGATTTGAGGAAGCGGCGGAGAAAGTTGGCGAGCAGGATGCAGTGCGCATGGCGATCGATGCCAGCATGGATCGCTGCTCCGAGGAGTTGGCACAGGGGCTGTTGGAGTCCGGTGCCGACGAGATCGAGCTCGCCGATCTCGATCTGGGCCTCGATGAGGAGTTCGGCCAGGCCCAATTCATCACCGCTGCCTATCACGTGCGCTGCATCGAGGAGCATGTAGACGATGACGATGAGGCGACAGCAGCCAAGCAGGTGGTGTTCGACGAGCACGGGCTGACGGAAGAGAGTTTCGACGAGGTCCAGGAGGTCTTCGAAGGAAACGAGGCTGTCCAGGCGGGGATCAACATCGCCATGGAGCGCTGTGATGAGCAGATGGCCCAGGGGATGGTGGCGGCAGCTCAGCTTCAGGACGCCGATCCCGAAGAAGTGGGTGGATTTATCGCTGCATCCTTCTCGCTGGGATGCATGATGGAGACATTCGAAGTGGACGCGGAGGACGACGATCAGGCCAGGGGATTCATCACCCGCCATGGTGAAGACCTTTTGAGTCATTTCGATATGGACTTCGACAGTTTTGATGAGGCCGGTGAAGAGTACGCAGAGATAAAGGCGATCGGTTCTCGAGTGGAAGAGGCGCAGGAATATTGTGAAGAAGAGCTCGGCCTTGGTCTGGTAGCGCAGGGGCCGGAGTTGTTTGAGAGCGCCGAGGTCAACGAATATTCTTTTCTGCCATCGGCGATGCAAGATGAGGACAGCGCAAGCCACTCATCGCTTCGAGCTGCGATCGGGGCGCTCTCCGATGAGGTGAGCTCCGATCTGGACGAGGTGGAGGATAGTCCGGAGTTGAGGCTGTCTTATGTGACCACGGATCACTTTATCGAGTGTGTCCAAGAGCACTGGGACGACGACGAAGATCACGGCTTCGAAGATGTGAGCGTTGATTATCCGGCCACGTCTGCCGATCAGTACGCCATGTGGCAACGGGTCGGTTTCCTGCGCACAGAAGAGTCGATCTTCGAGAAGGTGGAAGAGGAATTTTCCGATGAAGAGGAAGTGGAGATGGTGCGCGAGTTCATCGCCGACGAATATTGCGATGACGAGCGGGCTTTCGCACTCGTCGAGGGCACCTATGAGGAATGGGAATTGACCTACGAAGAGTTGGTGGAGAAAGCAGAAGAGGCGCAACAGCCGGCGCCGGCCCAGCCTCAGGCGAGGCCAGAGCCGGCGAGGACGGGGAGAATGAACGCGTCCATTTCGGGAGGAGACTTCGAGCGTACAAGCCTCGAAATCACGGTGCGCTCTGATTATAACGTCCAGGGAAGGCTTCGAGGCCAACGCGAAGGGCGGGGATTCCAGATCCCCTTTACCGGGCAGGTCTCGCAGGATGGTTCGGTCCGTGCCCGCGGAAGGCAAGGACAGGATACAATCCTGGTAGAGGGACAGGTCTCGCAGAGCGGGGTACGCGGAACCATCACCGGTGACGTGCACCAGCGAAATTATAACTTGCGATACAACGCCAACTGAGCGCCAGATCGATCTGGCTATGCTGAGAGCGAGGCGGTGGCCGCTGGGAGTTGGACGCTTTGGCGTGGACTTCCAGTGGTCACCGCCTCGAGGCGTGTGGGGGCGCCCAGATGCCGCACCTAATTCAGGCTGCGCCTGCCGATGCATCACGAATGGCAGCGTCGCCATCGCCGGTCAGGTGCTCGACGTAGCGTTGCTACGACTGCGCCCGGACCGGCCGCAGCTCCTTGCCCTTCGCGCTCCTCGACAGGCTCGCTATCCTCATTCGGTGCGGTATCTGGGTGGATGCGTTGTCCCCTTATCTTGATTGAGCTATGGTGGCCCGGCGTCAAGACGCAGAGAAGTTGTGGTGGTCTACACAGGGAGGATTTCCCATGAAGTACAAGATTCGAATGCTGGTGCTCGCCCTTGCCCTCGGTGGCTGGGGATTGATGGCGACGGGATGTGACCAGATCGAGGAGATCCTCGAAGACCTCACCGGATCAGACGAGGAGGTCGCCGACGATGACGAAGCCGTCGCCGACGATGACGACGACGTCGCCGAGGTGGACGAGGCCGACGAAAGAGAGGACGAAGAGGAACAGTACGACCAGGCGATGTATATCCTGGCGGCCTTTGAGGTGGAGTGCGTCGATCAGGAGATCGAAGACGAGGACGAGGCGGCAGAGATCAAAGAAGAGATCTACGCCCGTTATGGATTCGATCAGTCTCAGTTCGAGGCTGCTGCAACTGCCTTCGAGGGGGAAGAAGCGGTGAGGATGGCCATCGACGCCAGCATGGACAGTTGTAACGAGGAGTTGGCCCAGGGGTTGCGTGACGCCGGTGCCGACCAGATCGCGCTGGCCGATCTGGATGTGGAGGTCGATCAGACGCAGTTCATCAACGCTGCCTTCGAGGTGGAGTGCATCGAGCAGGAAATCGACGACTCCGACGAGGCAGCGGCGGCGAAAGAAGCAGTCTTCGAGCGCTACGGACTGTCCGAGGCGAGCTACGCGGAAGTGCAGCAGGCTCTGGAGGGAAGTGAGGCTGTGCGAGCCGGAATCGGGATCGCAATGGAGCGCTGTGACGAAGAGGTGGCCCAAGGATTGGTCGTGGCAGCCACGTTGGGCGATGTGAGCCCGGAGGATGCCGGACGCTACGTGGTGGCCTCCTTCGTCAGGGGCTGCCTGACGGGAGAAATGGAAGACCAAGAGGCGGCGTGGAAGGCGGTCGATGAGTTGTGGGAGCCCCTGGGTTATCACCAGGCAGAGTCCGGTGGGTTTGAGGGAAGTTATGGAGAAGCCGATGGCGAGATGGAAGATCTCGAAGCGGTGGAGGCAGCGGTAGAAGAGGCGATGGAGTCCTGTGATGAAGAGGTCGCCCAGGGATTGGCGGCGGGAGGAACGGAACTTCTGGAGGAGGTGGGGATCGAAACCGCAGCGTTTGGAACGGCAGAGTTCACAGCGGGATTGGAGGAGTTGGCGCAGGCCGGTCGCGCGAAATTCGCAGAGCTCCAGGAAGAAGAGGAAGTGGCCGAAGAGGACGACGAGCCAGAAGCGGCAGCACAGCCGGCACAGCCAGCACAGCCGGCAAGAACGGGGAGGATGACGGCGTCGATTACGGGGAACGATTTTGAGAATACGTCGCTCGAGCTTCAGGTGCGTCCCGATTTTCAGGTCACGGGCCGGATTCGCGGCCAACGCGAAGGTAGGGGCTTTCAGGTGCCCTTTACGGGAGAGGTCTCGCAGGACGGTGTGATAAGAGCGAACGGGCAACAGGGGCAGGACAGCATCCGTGTGGAGGGACGGTTGTCGTCGAGCGGTGCCCGGGGAACAGTCAGTGGAGATGTCCATCAACGATCATACGATGCGAGGTATTCGGCGAATTGACGCCGACTTCGCCGAAGCAGCTGCCAGGCCTGAAGTCTCTGGGGGTGGAGACAAGGCGGGCAAGGGCATGGGAATCAGAACCGACGAGGCCCGATTTCACTCCCTCAAAGAGGAGAAGTTGTCGGGTGTACGGGAATGGGTTATGGTGGCGCCCAGCGACGACGGTTACGGAATGGGATCCGCGAATCTGTGCGGCGCCCCGGTCATCATCAGGAGGCCATGACTTATGACGCGATTTTGCACCACCTGCGGGAGAAATTTCGAAGAGGCAATCGACGTCTGCCCTCACGATGGTACTCCACTATTCGGAGCCGCCGCAGAGGAGGAAGAACCCGATGGAGGGGGAGAAGAAGAGGCCGCGGAAGAAGTAGCTGCAGCGGCCGAGGCGGTTGCAGATCCGGTGGCTGAGGCGGAAGAGGCCCCATCGGTCGAAGCAGATTCGGAAGAAGAAGAGGCCCCGGAGCCGGCGTCTGAGGAAGAAGAGGAAGATCTCTTCGCCGAAGAGGAAGACGAAGAGGGTGCTGTCGTCGCCGAAGAGGAAGAAGAGGAAGATCTCTTCGCCGAAGAGGAAGAAGAGGAAGATCTCTTCGCCGAAGAGGAGGAAGAGGAAGATCTCTTCGCCGAAGAGGAGGAAGAGGAAGAAGAAGAGGCCCCGGAGCCCGTAGCCGAAGAGGAAGAAGAAGAGGATACCGGTGGACTCGGAGAAGCGGATCTATTCGACGACGAACCGTCGGTAGATGACGCACCGTCGATGTCGTTCGGTGACGGAGTGGAGGCCGAGGAGCTCGAACCGGCGCCGAAGAAGGCGGTGTCCGACACGGCGGAACGAGAAGCCATCAAGCGCGAGGAGGGAGGGCCGATCGGATTGATCATCGCCCTTGTACTGGGCGTAGCCGTCATCGGAGGCGGTGGATGGTATTTATTTGTGGGGCCGGCAGCACAGGATGCGGGGCAGGTCGAGGAGGAGCCGGCGGCCGAGGATGAGGTCGACGAGCCGGCAGACGAGCCAGAGGATCCGACGGAGTTGGCTGAAGGAGTCGACGAGGAGGGACTGGAAGAGGAAGATCCGGCACAAGAAGAATTGCCAGAAGACGACGAGGACCTGCTCGACGAAGACGAACTGGCGCTGGCTGAAGAGGACGAGCTGGAGGACGACGAGGAGGTGCAAGAAGATCCCGACGAGGATGCACCCGATGAGGAGCCGGAGGTGGCGCCGCAGCCCGACCCGACCCCGACGCCTCAACCCGATCCGGAGCCGGCACAACAGCCGGAGCCTGCCCCGACGCCGGAGCCTGATCCGACTCCGACTCCGACTCCCGATCCGGAGCCTGTAGAAGAGCCGGAACCAGAACCCGATCCGGAGCCTGCAGAAGAGCCGGAGCCCGATCCGGAACCGGCAGAGGAGCCGGAGCCCGATCCAGATCCGGAGCCTGCAGAAGAGCCGGAGCCCGATCCGGAGCCGGCAGAAGAGCCGGAGGCCGAGGAGGACGACGAAGACGAGCTGTTGCGTGAACTGGAGCGAATGCGCTGAGGAGTCGCGACAGTTGGAGACAGACGGGAAGCGCCGGGCCGAGAGGTCCGGCGCTTTTCTATTTCAGTCTGAGTCGGAGGACAGGCGGCGGGGGGAATCTTGCCCCGAGGCGGTGTCGTCGCTTCCGATGCGTCGGGCGATCCAGTCGACGAGGAGCCGAGCTTTTTTGAGTGCGCGAGGCATCAGCGCGGTGTAGTAGAGCCGGTTGGCGAGCCAGGCGGCGCGCCCCTCGAGGAGGACGCCTCGTAACTCCAGGGCGGCCTGGTGGCGTCCGAGAGTAAGAAAGTCTCCACTGGCTTCGAATTGAAAGGGCTTGAGGGTGCGACCGGACATAGCGGCAAGTAGATTGCGCGCCGCCCACTGGCCTTGTTGGAGGGCGATCTGGGGATCGGAGCGAAGTGGCGTGTCGGAAACGGGAGCGGCGGCGTCGCCGGCGACGAAGACGGCGGGATGGGCTGCGAGAGCGAGGGTGTCTTCGACGATGATTCGACCAAGCTCGTCGACGTCAACTCCCGCCTTTGACCAGAGGGGAAGACCGGCTCGTCCGGCACAGTGGAAGACACGACTAAATGTTCGAGGTTCACCGTCGACGACGGTTAGTTGGTCATTTCGGGCTGATTCCACGAGCGTATCGGTGTGGATCTGGACGCCCAGTTGGTTGAGCACTTCCACAGCGTGAGCGCTCATCTGTGCCGAGTGGTCCGGGAGTATTCGGGGGCCGGCCTCGAAGAGATCGATGGACAGATCGCCGGTGGCCGATCTGAGGTCGCGGTCTTCTGCAAGCGCCGACGCCAGCTCGGCGGACCATTCGACGCCGGAAGAGCTCGCACCGATGATGGCGAAGCTCAGCGGGGCGTCATCTCGAGGACGTAGCTCGGCAATGTGGTCGCGAATGGCGACGGCTTCGGAGAGGCTGTCGGGACCGAGGAGGAGCTCGGCCCCCTGAAAGGCCGACGGCCTGCGCTGGCTTCCCGTGGCGATGAGAAGATAGTCGAAGGACAGGGGCTCGCGTTCCGTAATCAGCCGACGACGATCGAGGTCGACGCCGGTGATTTCGTCGACGACGACACGGGTACGAGTGCTCAGGGCTTCGTCGACGGGGGTGACGATATGCTCCGGTGAAAGCTCACCGCTGGCGACTTTGGAGAGTAGGCGCGAGAAGACGAAGTGCGCCCGTCGGGTGACGACGGTCACCTCCACGCGTCGGCGACCGGCGAGGCTTTTTTCCAGGAGTCGGGCGGCGTGATAGCCGGCGAACCCACATCCAGCAATGACGATCTTTCGCATGAACAGCTTCCTGTCGCAGGTATACGGGCACAGTCGCCGCCAGTGAAACGCGAACCGGCGTCGACTGCAAGGGCGAACCCGGTATTCCTTCGAAATACGAAAGATTGGATCGCCATGATTTTTTGCTGGCGATGAAGGCCCAATTTTGGGGGTCTAGATCCCGACGGGTGGCGATATCGATATCTTCCTGTGGTGATGGCCGCCAACATCTAGAAATAGGTTTAAGGCTCGTCTGTAACGGCCCGAAATTTTTGAAGTCTGGAATTTGGTGTTTTCCTTAATACCACAAGATGTAGTGGGTGGTGTGGACAGTTGGCACAATATAATGGGGTAAGGCGTTGACAGAAAGGAGGGCTCAAGTATGGTGGAACGTCCGACCCAGAGGTTATCGAAACCGGGATGGGCGCCGTCGAAGTTTGGGAATTTCGAGGGCAAAACTGCGGGTGGGACGAGCCGGGGGCGTAATGAGTGACCGGTAATGGAAATGAGCAAATAACCTACAACCGTTTTAGATTGGAGTGCCAAGGATGACGACGTCGATTGAAACTTCTCTGCCGGAAAACCGAAGCAGCCGAGAACCGATGAAAGAAAAAACGCTGCCAACGTTTGAACCGACGGGGAAGGGGCTGAAGTTCGAGCGATATTTTACCACGGAAGGTACGCATCCATTCGAGGAGGTAGACTGGGAAAAGAGAACGGCCGTAATTGGAAAGGAGACCGGCGAGGTGGTCTTCGAGCAGGAAGACGTGGAGGTTCCGGCAGATTGGTCGCAGATGGCGACGAATGTGGTGGTCTCGAAGTATTTTCGGGGCAAGCTGGGAACGGAGCAGCGAGAGACCAGCGTCAAGCAGTTGATCCGGCGCGTGGTGGATACGATCAGCGACTGGGGTGAGGAGCAGGGCTACTTCGCCAGTTCGGAGGATGCCGAGATCTTTCGCCAGGAGCTGACGTATCTGGTGCTGCATCAAAAGATGGCGTTCAACAGCCCGGTGTGGTTCAACGTCGGGGTGGAGGACCAGCCGCAGGCCTCGGCCTGTTTCATCAACTCCGTGGATGACGAGATGGAGTCCATTCTGGAGTTGGCGAAGACGGA
>SLPW01000172.1 GCA_007131755.1 Myxococcales bacterium
CGCCCGAACTCCTGCATATTCAACTCGCCGTCCCCCAACGACGCCCCTGGCTGTTCGGCTGCGCTGTGCTCGCTCATTGAGATCACTTCCGTCTGCTATGGTCGCGGTTTCCCTCTTCTCACTTTCTGTTGCCCAACATCATCCCTTGATGAGCTGGACGGCGTCTTTGCACTCCGATCGAATCCTCCCCGCCACCAGCCAATCGCCGGCCACAGACTCCAACATCTCCACGATCTTCGGCGTCGGGGCCTTGATCAGAGCCTGGATTAGCTTGACGGCCAGCTCCTGCTCCTCCTCACTGGAGACACCCTTCTTTCGCTTGATCAGCTCCTTGAGTTTGTCCACCGCCTGGTCCCCTCCGCAGTCTACGAATACGCGCATCAATTCCACCACCTCCTCTTCGGGGCGTTTCGTCAACTGGGGCGTAAATATGGGCTCCATCACACGATAGACGTGCTTTGGCACCGAGTCGCCAAGGCTCTGCGCTGCCAGCACCCGGAGCTCCGAGTGCGAGCCCTTGACCAGTGGCACCAGATAATCCCGGATCTCCGTGGCGTCCGCCCAACTGCCACGCAGTGCCTTCAACACTTGTACTTTCAGGCCCGGCTCGACGGGCTCCCCCACCAACTTCACCAGCATGGGTCGAGACCTGGGCATCGCCTTGACCAGAATTGTCACCAGGGGCCCCGCCTTGTCTCCCGGCACCGCCTCCAGTGCCTGGGCCACAAAACTCAGGTCTTGTCGTGCCTGCTTTTCGACGTACAACAGCAGATCACTGCGGGCATCCTCCTCCAGGTTCAGCGCCAGAAGGCGCGCCAACTCCATCGGCGCCCCCTCCAGATGCAAAGCATTGAACATCTGCAAGATCGCCCGCCGGGGCCCCTTCTCGGCAATCGCCGCTTGCTTTGCCAGCGCCTGGACCCTCTGGGTCGTAAAACACTCCTTGACCACCTCTTTCAACTCCCCGGCCACCTCTTTTTGGAATTTGTCTCGCCACTGGTGGATGAGCTTCAAAAACGACAGCGCCTCCCAGGGCTCCTCGGTCTCCAACAACTCCCCCATCACCTTGCCGATCTGCGCCACGGCCTGTCTGCGCAATTTGCGCCGAGGTTTCGCCCCCAGCACGGCCGACAACACCTCTCCCTGGCGATGTTCCAGCTCGTTATGTTCCTGAAATCCCCGCTTCAACTCCTTGAGATGCTCTCTGGCCTCTTCGCTCAAATCCAGAAAGTGCCGCGATCCAACTTCCAATTTCAACTGTTGATTTGCCCGTCCCTCGAGTCGGATCTCAAAATCGCCCTCCATCATCTCTGCATCAGCTTCTTCGGCGACCAGGTCCTCTCCCTCGAAGGCCCCCTCGAAGAGTTGTTCCACCATCTCCTGTTCTTCCGGGGTATCCCGATTCTTAATATCGCTCTCCAGCCCTGCAAGCTGGGCCAGGGACTCATCGATCGCTTCAAAGTGGATATTCCGAAACCCGGCGTCGAACAACATCGACGCCGCATCTTCGTCCAGATCCCGTTGGTCAACGATCTGATTGAAGACCTCCACCAATAATTGTAGCTCCTCGCCATTGACCCCGGCCAGGATGTGGAGCAGATAAACTCCGTCGCGGTTGAGGGCGAAGCAATAATCCTTCGGCTCCTGCGTCTCCCATACCGCTTCCCCGGAGCCGAATAGATCCATCCAGTGGGGGTGGATCTGCACGGTGAGCCGATCGGTCACCTCGAAGTATTCGTAAAAAGCCGCATTCAACTTCGAGATTCCCTCTTCCACCATGGGGTGACCCGGCGGATAGCCCGCCATGAGCTGAGTCAGACGCTCGATCTGAGCAAAACAACGGCGGGCGAGGCGCAGCTCCTCCTTCAACTCCGCCGACAGCGCCGCATCCAACCCCTTCGACTCCTTCTGTTGTCCCTCCGCATTCCCGGGACTCGCTTCCATGGCGGCCTCCTGTACTATTGCTCCCGTTCGGGGAGCTCAGGCGATGGTCTCGAGGCTCATTTGACAATCCTCAACGACACCGGTTAGTCGACTCATGAGAGCCCCCGGCGTCGACAACGCACCCTATCACAACGGCGTCCCCCTCGGCGATGCCGCTCGCCATATCCCGCCGTCATCTCCATGGTAAACCACGGCGTGAAAACACGTAAAGCCACGCTCGTCTGTGGCATACGCAAAGGCTGACCCTTCCACCATGAATCTCCAATCCCCAATATTGTTGCGCCGCCTGGTCTACGGAGCGATCCTGGGGATCCTCGTCTACGCTCTCTTCGCACTCCTCACGGACGCCACGGTACTATTCCATCATCTTCGCAGCGTTCCCTGGTTCGTCGTTGCTGTGGCCTGCCTGCTCTCGCTGACGAATTACGCTCTTCGATTTTTTCGCTGGCACGCGTATCTGCGCCTTCTGGGCCTGGATGTACCCGTTGGCCGCAGCCTCGTGATTTTTTTGGCGGGCCTCCTCATGGCCATTTCTCCGGGCAAGGTCGGCGAAGTCATCAAGAGCGCTCTGTTGAAGCGATCCGACGACCTTCCCATAGCCCGCACCGCACCCATCGTCTTCGCCGAACGACTCACCGATCTCTTCGGCCTGTTCATCCTCGCTGCCGTGGGAGTCGTCTTCTTTCAATACGGCGTCGTCGCCTTCATTATCTCTGCGGCTGCCGTGCTCTC
>SLPW01000110.1 GCA_007131755.1 Myxococcales bacterium
AGCCCTGGCCGGTATTCTCGAGAGAAAAGTGATAGACGCCGGGTCCGGGGGCGTACAATTCGAAGTGGTGGTCCTCCTCGTTGGGGACGACTTCGCCGTAGTCGACGAGTTCTCCTCCTTCGTCAGTGAGGCTCCACTGCACGGGACCCCGATCGGCGAAGATATGGCCGGCGGAGATGGTGATCTCCGGAAGGACGCCGTCTTCGGTGGCCATCACGGCCTCTACGTCTCCTCGATTGACGTTGCTCACGGGTCGTCCCGCAACATCGGGCTCAAAATTCGCCGGGCGCAACACCCCGCTGTCCTCCCAGGGCTCGAATCGAAGGTCCAGCAATTCGTGATTGGCGATCCCCTGCTGGAGGATGTCCCGGATCTCGGCGTCGGAAAAAGGCTCGTCGGCGCCGGTGAGGTGGCGGTCGGCGGGGCCATTCGTCGAGTATCCCGCGCCCCATTCCAGATTGTCGTCGGTACGCACCTGGCGATTGATATAGCGCGTCAACTCCACGCTCTCGGCCATCATGGTGCCGCGAATGCGCCAGGCGAAGCTGACCAACTCATCGAAGGCCTCCTGGCGTTCCGGTCCGTCGATGACGTCGAAGCGCCGGTACAGCTCCACGTAGTGGGTATAGAGGATAAGGTCGTCGATGCGGGCGCGCACCTCCTCGTCATCACCTGCGGCGGCCCGGGCCTCGTCGAGGAGCCGGTACATCCTGCCCACCATATCGTCGTTGAGCGGCCGGGGGCGATTGGGATCGTTGGGATCGACGGCGCCTCCGTCGATCAAGGCATAGAATTCGGCCATCGGTCCCTTCGCCGCCCCGAAGGCCTTCTCCAAGAAGTCCTCGATGAGATCGTCCATGCTGCGGGCTTCGTCGACGTCCCACAGCATCCTGGCCGCCAGATAATAACCCAGCCCGTAGCCTCCCCAGGTGTCGTTGGACTCGGCGTTGATGAACCGGGCTCCCCGGGAGTGGAAGTAGGGAATCGTCTCCCGAAGATACTCCGTATTCGCCGCATTCGGTCCACTTCCGGGCAGCGAATAATGCCACTCCCACAGCCCGTAATACTCGCGAATGCCGATCATATTCGCCCTCTTCGACCAGCCGTCGAGCATATCCTCGAAGGTATACCCCCCGCGGATATAAGCTGTGGCCAGACTGACGATGACGTTGGGATGGACGTCGATCTGCGGCGGCGGGGAGTGGTGGCTATAGCCGTACATGCCCACGAATTTGTCGGCGCCGTATTCTGCGACCACCGCCTCGGCGACGGCATTGGCGATGTCCACGGCCTGCTCGCTGGGTCCGCCGATGGCCCGGCTGTCGTCGTCCTGGGACCAATAATTTCCGTCTCGCGGGTCCATGGCCACCGAGTGGCGATCGGGATCGGCCTCAAATTGGCTCCGCGCATGGTCGATGAACATCTGACGCACCTCGGGATGCGCCACGTTGGGCTGGGCATTCTCCGTTCGCTCTCCGTCGATCTGCCCCCAGTAGTCCGGATTTGCATCAAAATCGGACTGATGATTCGCGATCACGCTGTCGTAGGCGTGGCCCGTACTCAGCGAAAAGGTGGGCTTGGTGCGGTTTCGAATCTGCCAGTTGATCCAATTTTCATAGGCCCAGGGCCGGTTATCCATGCGCATCGCCCCCCGGGGTGCCTGACGGCTGTACCAGTCCGGCTCCTCATGCACGTCGATGGAGATGGCCATCACGTCGAGCTCGGGCACCACCTCCCAGGTCTCGGTGGGAAAGAACTGCCGGTGGCCGAAGCGATACAATAAATCCCACACGGCAAAGCGCACCGCCAGTGGTGAGGCCCCCAGAAGATATAACTCGTCCTCCGTAGACCGGATGACATAGTCCTCCAGATCGAAGGGTCCGTCGTCGAAATGAACATCCCCCATCGGGAGGACCTCGAAGTCCTGCGGCGTCCCGAGCACAATCCCGTAGGGGGTACTGGAGCGCTCGATCTCAAAAGGAGCGCCGCTGATCCGCTCCAGATACTCCGCCAACTCCTGGGCCGCCACTTCCAGCGAGGAATCTGCGTCCTCGCCAATCACGATGGGCATCATCGCCTGGCCGTCGGCGGCCAGCTCCACCGCTCCCTCCACATCGGGGCCCACCTGCCAGTCCAGCTCGTCGAGGCAGGCCGCAAGAAAGATGAGGGCGATGGCGCTCAGCCCGAGAACCCGGGCTTTTCGAGACATAGGTTTTGTCGCAACTTTTGTCATTTCTGACGCTCCAACTGCGGGTAGATGGCGCCCGAAAGCACGCTGGCGGTGACTAAGAGACTCGGGCCGGCGTCGTTTATCGGGCTGTCGAGCCAGGGTATTGGGTGGAGGGTATCAGCCGAGGGATCTCTGCCGACTTATAGTGCGATTGTAATTTTCCACACAATTTCGCGCGCTTGGCGGACCTCAAAGGGCGACAGGCAGCGCGATTATTGCGAAAAAGATTTTTTATTTTGTTAAGAAGAGGGGATCTCGCCACCATAAAGGCAAGGGAGATTAGGGGGATGTGGGAGATGTGGGGGATATGGGGCCGCGGGTAGCGCGGTCTCAGCGCTCCCGCGTCTCAGCGCTGCCGTCAACGGCGACGTATACAGCACCGATGCTGAGCCAGCGCACCCATCCGTAGATGAGCGACATCGTCACCACCTTCAGAAGTCCCACTGCATCGCCATCCATCACCGCCTCCAGGGGAAGGAGCGCCACATCGATCATGGAAATGTCGGTCACCGAGCCCACCAGGGCGCCGAGACACAAGAAGAGGGCCGGCATTCCCAGCACCCAGGGCCCGTGGCGCCGCGTGACCCCGACTGCCCGGCGTAGCGATTCGGCGATATCCTTTCCCGTGGCCGAAAAATACAGCGCCGGCGCCAACATGAACGAGAGGATGGTGATCGGAATGAACCCGAATACTCCGAAGGCGAGGCATAGAATGGCGAAGGCGGTGATGATCGCGCCGACCACGAATTGTATGCCCAACAGGGGGAGCATTCGCACGGCGGCGAGCCGAGCGACCTCGGACAGGCTCATGGTGTGGTTTTCGGGCTTCGCCAATTGCCGAAGTGGGCCGTATAGGGCCTTGCGAAACAAATCAGCGAGCAGCAACAGAACCAGCGCCACCGCCACCAACCGCGCATCCGGCGGGTCCCCGTCCGTCAACCACGCCCCCACCCCGCCGGCTAAGAAGAAGATGATGGCCAGGATAACCAGCGTCGAAAGCCCCCACAAAAGCCCCACCGGCCCCGCTGTGCGCCGCGTCAGGCGCTCCAATACGGATAGGTAGGTGGCTGCGTCGAGCATTTTCTTCGTTGACGGCTCGTAATCCGGTGGAAGATCGGTCGGCATCGGGTCCGTCCCTCGTCGATGGGTTGGTGAGTGGCCCTGTACTGCCCTGCGAAATAGAGATGGTTTCAGAGTCACCGGTGCAGCGCAAGACGCGACAAAGGCTCGGGTCTCCTCTGGAGAATGACATCCGATAATGGTATCCCTCTTTCATCTTACCAGTCTTCTCTTCCCAGAACTCCCACACGTCGATGATCGAGAGATATTCTACAGAAAAAATGCAGGCCCTGTGGTCGACAAAGGCCAGATATCAGAGGTGGCTGGACGTGGAGATCGCCATCGTCTGGGGCTGGGTGGAGGCCGGCGTCGTGCCCACCGAAGCGGCACAGGTCATCGAGGAGAAGGCCCGCGTCGACGTCGATCGAATTCGCCAGATCGAAGAGACGGCACGCCACGACGTGGCCGCCTTCGTGCAGAGCATCGAGGAGGCGGTGGGCCCGGAGGCCGGCAAGTGGGTCCACTTCGGGATCACCTCGTCGGACGTCCTCGATACGGCGCTGGCCCTTCAACTCGTCGAGGCATTGGAGATCATCGACGAACAGGCCCTGGTGCCCCTTTTGCAGATCCTTCGAAAGAGGGCTTTTGAATATCGCGACGTCCTCTCCATGGGACGGACCCACGGAATTCACGCAGAGCCCACGTCACTGGGACTGCTCTTCGCCGGTTGGTACGAAGAGTTGAGTCGCCACCGCACCCGGCTCCAGAACGCCCGGCGTGCCATCGCCGTGGGACAGGTCTCGGGTCCCGTGGGAAGCTACGCCTCCGTTCCACCGCAGGTCGAAGAGGAGGCGATGCGCCGGCTGGGACTGGAGGTGGCCGACTTTTCAACCCAGATCATCTCTCGCGACCGTCACGCCTCGCTGGTCTGTGACCTGGCCATATTGGGATCGACCATCGAGAAGATCGCCACCGAGATCCGCCACCGGGCACGCACGGAGGTCGCCGAGTTCGCCGAGGCGTTTTTCGAGGGCCAGAAGGGCTCGAGCGCCATGCCTCACAAGAAAAATCCCGTCCTCAGTGAAAATCTCACTGGCCTGGCTCGACTGCTTCGCTCCTACACGATCCCGGCGCTGGAGAACGTCGCCCTCTGGCATGAGCGCGACATCTCCCACTCCTCCGTGGAGCGCGTTATTTTGCCCGATGCCACGGCCATCGCCGACTTTGCGTTGCGGAGGCTGCGGGGAGTGCTGGAAAATCTGGTGGTCGACGAAGAGGCCTTGCGTGATAATCTCGCCACCAGCGGCGGACGTCACCACAGTCAATTTGTCCTATTGAAGTTGATCAAAGCCGGCTATAGCCGTGAAGATGCCTATGCCCTGGTTCAACGTGCGGCCTTCGAGGCCGAAGGTGGCGACGAATCCTTTTTGGAAATCGCCCGTCAGTCCTGTGATGTCAATCTGGAAGAAGGGGCAGATCCACTTCGCCAGGTAGATCGTATTTTCGCCCGAATTTTCAACGGCGACGACGACCGTTGAGGTCGCCGTCGTCGAGCCCATTAAATAGAGGATCAGCTTATGCCCATCACTGTCGTGGTCGGAACACAGTGGGGAGACGAAGGAAAGGGAAAGTGCGTCGACGTATTGGCCGCCAAGGCCGACGCCGTGGTGCGCTTTCAAGGAGGCAACAACGCCGGGCACACCCTGGTGGTGGGGGGCACGAAGACGGTGCTCCACCTCATCCCCTCCGGAGCGTTATACGACGAGGTGGACTGCTATCTCACCCGCGGAGTGGTGATTCACCCCCGGACGCTCTTAGACGAGATTCGCGGACTCGCCGAGTGCGGGATCAGCGTCTCGAAGCGGCTGTTCATCTCCCAGCGGGCCCCGCTGATCATGCCCTGGCATCTCGAGCTCGACGCCGCCCGTGAGGGGGGCGAAGGCGCCATCGGTACCACGAAGCGGGGGATCGGTCCCTGCTATGAGCAATTCGCCGCCCGCCAGGCCATCGTCGCCGGCGATCTCCTCGACCCCGATCGGGCTGTGGAGAAGATCGAGCGCTTTTATGCAGAGCGGCTGGCCGCCCTGAAGTCTCTGGCCCGTGAGCACGGCACCGACGTCGACGAATATGCCTCGGTGAGCCAGGCCGTGGAGCGGTTTCGGCGAAATTACGACGACGTCTACACAGAAATGGTGGACTACGTCTGTGATGTGGAGTCCATCCTCCAGCGGCGAATCCGAAACGGCGACGATCTGGTGCTCGAGGGTGCCCAGGGCACCTTTTTGGACGTCGGAATGGGCACCTACCCCTTCGTGACCTCCTCTCATACCACGGCGGCCGGGGCCTGCACCGGCGCCGGCATCGCCCCCCGCGATCTGGACTCCGTCGTCGGCATCTGCAAGGCCTACACCACCCGTGTCGGCGACGGGCCCATGCCCACCGAACTCGATGAAGACAGCGCCGTCGGCAAACACCTTCGCGAGGTGGGCCACGAATTCGGCGCCACCACCGGCAGGCCGCGCCGCTGCGGATGGCTGGACCTCAACCTGCTTCGCCGCGCCGTCGAGATCAACGGCTGCGAAAAAATCGTGCTCACGAAATTGGACGTCCTCTCCGGCCTCGACGAGCTTCTGGTGGCCACCGACTACGACGATGACGGACAACCGATCTACGAAACACTTCCCGGATGGTCGCAGCGAATCACCGGTGTGCGCCACCCCTCGGACTTGCCTTCGGAGGCCCGCGACTACGTCCAATTTATCGAAGACCATATCGAAGCTCTGTCCTGTCGCATCCACCAGGTCTCGGTGGGACCCGATCGCGATCAGATCTTTTCGCTTCGCCAGGAGACGTAAGATGACCAAAATGACGAGATCCGCTTATTTTTGCATCGTCCTCATCACCGTCGCTCTGGCGTTGTCCGCCTGCAGTGATCCGGACACCGCCAACGGTCAGGCCGATGTCGGTGACTCCGATACCGACACGGATGCACAGTCCGACGTGCACTCTCCCTCCCTGGACGCCAACGGAACTGAGGACGCCCAGAGCTCCGACGATACGGGCCCGGCGCCTCAGGACACCACCACGTACGAAGACGCCGACGCCACCACCTACGAAGACGCCGACGCCTCCGACGAAGATGCCCAGACCGGGGAGGATACGGGGGGCGACGTCGACACAGGCCCGGAGTACGACACCGGACCGGGACCGGGTGCGGAGTCACTCACCGCCGAAGAGCAGGCGCTCTTCGACGGCCTCAACGACCTTCGCCAAGAACACGGACTCGACCCGGTGCCCCTGTCCTACTCGCTGACCGTCGTCGCCCGCACCCATGTGCAGGACCTCATCGATCACGGCAGCGAGGTCCTGTCCGGTGAATGCAACCTCCACAGTTGGTCCGAACACGGAAATTGGACGCCCTGTTGCTACACCCCGGATCATGCCGAAGCGTCCTGCATGTGGAGCAAACCGGGTGAACTGACGAATTATACCGGAATGGGATACGAGATCTCGGCTTATGCACAAAACGCCCAGATGGCGGTCAACTCCTGGAACGGCTCGGAGTTGCACCGAAACGTCATCATCAACGAGGGGATCTGGGACGACCATAACTGGCAGGCCCTCGGCATCGGCATCGACGGAGGCTACGCCCACGCCTGGTTCGGCACCGCCGCAGACCCCGACGAGTTTTGAGCCCGTCACTTCCATCAATCGCCGTACGGACATCGCTTCGTACGTAGCCCCGGCTGACCGAGCGTAGCGAGGGAGTCCGGGGTTCTGACGTCGCACACCACATTTTGCGCCCCCCTCTCCCACCCACCCCGGACTATCGACGGGATTGGGCGTGCCACGTTCGTGACCCCGGGCTCCTTGGACAACAGTCGGCCGGGGCTAAGAGAGAAGCGAACGAAATTGAGGTAGTTTACGTCGGACCCCTCCGAGCCCAGGCTGGACTTCGCCTGGGCCCACCTCCCCGTTTTCACGGGGAGGGTCTATCGCCTTCGATGGGAGTTTGGGGTTTGCGTCGCAGGCTTAATTGCGTGGGTAGAAGCTATAGACCCTCTCCACAAGCAAAGCGCCGTGGGGAGGTCCCCGAGTGAATACGAGGGGGGAGGGGTCCTGCCGCAAACCCAATCACTTCCGCATCCTCTCCCGTCAACCACCCAACGCACATCGCCCCTGTCGTAGCCCCGGCTGACCGAGCGTAGCGAGGAAGTCCGGGGCTCGCCTAAAGAATTTACGTTCATCGCCAGCGAAGGTTGTCCACCGTAAATTGAGCGCCCACGTTTCGGACCTCCAACGAGAATTCACCATCCACGTCGAGATCGTCGACGTCGAGAGTGAAGACCGTGGTATCGGCCCCCTGAAATCCCCCGAAGACGGGGCTCGTGGCGACGACCTCGTCGTTGACGAGGACCTGGAACTCCCGATCGGAGCCACCGGTAAAGGCCTTCATATAGTCCAGTCGTATCTCCGTGACTCCCCCGGGAATGGCATCGGCGCGGACCCAGCCCGCTCCATTGGCGAAGATGATCCCCTCGCCATCTATGGAGTAGTCGCCGCTACTGGTGGACTGGGCGCTTCGAGCGTCATCGTACTGCCAACTGACCCCGTCTACGCCGACGAAGTTACCGTCCGTATAGGTATTTCCGGGCAAATCCGTCGCGTTGTCGAAGGTCTCGATGGTCCAGTCCGTGTCGTCGTCATCGTCGTCGACGTCGCCGAACTCCCAGGCCCCGATGGTGCACATGCCGTCGACCGGGCGCTGCGCTCCGCGCTGATCCTCCGTGACGGGCTGTCCGTCCTGATCGACACAATCGTTCTCCGGGATGGCTCCAAAGGCGGGACTCGAGGTCTGCAAGGTCACCACCTCGTCAACGAAGCCGTCGAGGTGGGCATCTTGCGGCGTATCCAGATCGCCGACGATATCACTTCCCAGCGGCGAAAAGGTGCTGTCCGAGGCCTGGCCGATGAAGTTGTAGCCACCGCTGTCCAGCACCGCGCCGGTGACGTTGGCGATCTCGACCATCGTCGGGCCTCCGTTGGAGGCGATGAGGGTTGCGGCGATGGTGGTGGATTCGTTGTAGTACAAGCCCGGGCCCATGGGCGCGTTATTCTGGACGATGGAGGAGAAGGCGATGTCCATACTGCCCCCCTCGACGTGAATCGCTCCTCCGCGACTGTCCAGGGACTGGTTGTTGTAGAAGGTGGAGTTGGTCACGGATATATCGGCGTCGACGACGTGAATGGCTCCGCCGTTGTCGAGCGCCGAGTTGTCACCGAAGAAGCTCTTCGTGATCGATACCGTGCCCGCCCCGTCGAAGGCGGCGGCTCCGCCGTGGAACCCCGTGGAATTGTCGCTGAAATAGGCCTCCTCCATCGAGACGTCTCCCTCGGAGTACAGCGCTCCTCCCGAGCCGGTAAGAATGGAGTTGGAGACGAATTCGACCCTTGTGGCATCGAGGTCGCCGCCGACGAAGAGGGCCCCACCGGCGACGGAGGCGTGACAGTCGAGAAAGACCACGTCTTCCAGCACGAGATCGCCGGCAGCGAAGACGGCTCCACCCTTGCCGTCGTCGTCATCGCCGAAGGCCTCGCCATAGACCAGGTAGAGCGACTGCAATGTCAATTCCGCAGATTCGGCGGCGGCGAATAAGCGCTGCTCTACTTCGGCTTCGATCATGACCGGGAGGTCCTCGTGAGCGAGGATCGCCAGCGAATGCTCAATGGCAATTTCTCCGCTGTTGAGTTCGATGAACTCCACGTCGGCATCGAAAGTAACCTGCGTACCTTCCTTGACGCGACCCACAACCTCGCGAAGTGAATAGGGGCCGGCGTCGTCTTCCCGCAGCACCACCGCCGGCTCGAGGCCGGTCACGGTGGCTTCGGCGACGTCATCTTCGGTGACGGTGATCTGCTCCCCAAAGCCCTCCAGGTCCTCGACCAGATATTCGTTGTCCCACTGGTCGACAATGGGCGACTCCCAGCTCAACACATAGTCGCCGACGGCCAGGTCGTCGAAGGACAGCGTCTCGCCACCGGTAACGTTCTCGGAGCGAACCACCGTGTCGCCATCATCGACCTCCAATTCGAAGCTCACCGTCGATGGAAAGTCCACCTCCACCTCCAGAATACCGGTGAGGACGACCAACTCGTACAAGGCCGTCACCTCCGTACTGTCTTCAGCGATCACCTCGACGTCGAAGATGGGCTCAACGGCCTGGTAGACGTCGTCGCCAACATCGATATCGTGGAAGGTCACACGGTAGTCTCCGGGGCTAAGCTCGATGGTCTGGCCGCCGGTGAAGGTCTCTTCATAGCTAGACTCCGTGCTCTCCACGGTCGCCGTAAAGTCGGCGCCTTCGGGGACATTGTCGGCGTCCAGCACCAGCGAGCCGACGACGATCTCTTCGGCCTCGTAGACGACGGTCAATTCCTCGGCGTCCCCGGCGGCGAGTTCGACCTCTACAGAGGCATCGACGGGGATATACGGCGTCGTCTCTCCCACCGGGGAAGCCGTGACCGTATAGGTCCCCGGCTCCAGGTCGACGAAGGACTGCGTTTGCGTGATCGCCTCCTCGAACTCCTCGGGCCCATCGACGACCACATCGGCGTCCAAATCGGCGGGAAGCCCGTCGATCTGGACGGTGAGCATCGCAAGCTCCGGATCCAACTCATAACAGGTGAGGCTGACCTGCAGGGTCAGCTCTTCGGCCTCGGGATCGTTGGTATTTACCGACACCTCCGCGCCAAATTCCCCGTCCTCTTCACAGGTGGCGCTGACCGTCAGATCCGCCTGTTGTCCGGCGGCGACGTCCAGATTCATCGGATCGAACTCGAGCCAGGAGGCGTCCTCAAATGACAGCTCCACCTCCAGCGTCGCCTCCCCTTGATTGCCCACGAGCAGCACCGCTTCGTCAGAGTGACCGACCTCGGCCTGCAGCGACAACGAATCGTCGATCACGAGCTGTGGCTGCGCATCGTCGTCGTTCCCATTCTTATCGTCATTGGCCACCGGATCTTCGGAGCCGCACCCGACCAATAGCGCCGCGATCATGGCGACCCAAAAAAATCTTCTCATCCTCTGCATAGACTACCCCGTCGCGATTCGAATGTAACTCCAACCTTCTTCCACCTTGCCGCGTTCAACGAGCGTTCTACACACAAGACGGTGGTCCAGCAACACCACACCCAACCTGCGTGATCCACCTCGATCGGTTGTAGGACTCAAAGTGGTCGAGGCTACACCCTGGCCCTGGCCCGAGCCCTGTCCCCGGCCCGCTATTATTTCGCGCCGTCCAAGAGGGTTGGGGTCAATGGTGACCACGGAGGG
>SLPW01000059.1 GCA_007131755.1 Myxococcales bacterium
CGGATAGCGCTCGCGCTCCCTTCCATCGTCGTCCACCACGGCCACCTCGGCGTTACGGGTGGTGACGATATTGACGGTCTGGCCGCCCTCCTCGCGAGCCACGAGTTGCATATCGTACATCTTGACCGTACCGCTGAATTTGACCTCGTGAGCCGACTGCTCGACGTTGAGCGATCCCACGCCACCGATGTGGAAGGTCCGCATCGTAAGCTGGGTGCCCGGCTCACCGATGGACTGGGCGGCGATGGTTCCCACCGCCTCACCGACGTTGACCAATCTTCCGCGCGCCAGATCGCGCCCGTAACACCGGGCGCAGACCCCTTCGCGGGTCTGACAGGTCAGCGTCGAGCGCACTCGCACCCGCTCTACGCCGGACATCTCGATGGCGTCGGCCACGTCCTCGCCAATGGGCTGGTTGGCGTCGACGATGATCTCGTCTTCCTGGTCGAAGACCGGCTCCAGTGCCACTCGGCCCAGGATTCGCTCGCTGAGCCCCTCGATGACCTCTCCCCCTTCGTACAGGGCGGCCATATCGATGCCGTCCAGCGTTCCGCAGTCGAATTCGATGACCACGCAATCGTTGGCCACGTCCACCAGCCGACGGGTCAGGTACCCGGAGTTCGCCGTCTTCAGGGCCGTATCGGCCAGTCCTTTTCGGGCGCCGTGAGTGGAGATGAAGTACTCCAATACGGTCAGTCCCTCTCGGAAGTTCGCCGTAATCGGGGTCTCGATGATCTCTCCCGACGGCTTGGCCATCAGTCCGCGCATTCCCGACAACTGGCGCATCTGCTGCGCCGAGCCACGGGCTCCGGAGTCGGCCATGATATAGACGGGGTTGAAGGACTTGGACACGATCTCCTTGCCCGTTCTCTCGTCGACGAACCGCTCCGTAGAGATATCCTCGGCCATCTGATTTGCCACCTCCTCGGTGGCGTTGGCCCAGATATCGACCACTTTGTTGTAGCGCTCACCGTCGGTGATCAATCCCTCCGTATACTGGCCGTCGATCTCGGCCACTTCCTGGCGGGCATTGTCGACGATATCCCACTTTCGTTTTGGGATCTCCATATCACCGATGGAAATCGAAATCCCCGCTTTCGTGGCGTATTCATACCCGATGGTGCGCACGGCGTCGGCCACCAATACGGTGGTCTTATTGCCCTCCATCCGGTAGCAAACGTCGATGACCTTGGACAACGCCTTTTTGCCCATGGGCTGATTGACCAATTTGAAGGGCACGGCGTCGGGGAGGATCTCGTAGAAGATGACCCGCCCGCAGGTGGTGGCGATGAGATCGCCATTATGGCGCACCTTGATTCTCGCCAGCAGTTCGACCTTGCCGGCGTCGTAGGCCATGCGCACTTCCTCGAAGTTCGCATAGCAGCCCTGGATGGGCATGCCATTTTCGTCTTCCCGATAGCACCCCTTCGCAAAGGGACGCTCCGTGGTCATATAATAGCAGCCCAGCACGATGTCCTGGGTGGGCAAAATGATCGGACCACCGTGGGCCGGCGACAGGATGTTGTTGGTGCTCAACAAGAGCACCCGGGCCTCCATCTGCGCCTCCAGCGACAGCGGCACGTGGACCGCCATCTGGTCGCCGTCGAAGTCGGCGTTATAGGCCACACATACCAGCGGGTGGATGCGAATCGCCTTGCCCTCGATGAGCACCGGCTCGAATGCCTGAATGCCCAGACGGTGAAGCGTCGGCGCCCGGTTCAACATCACCGGATGCTCCTTGATCACCTCGTCGAGCACGTCCCAGACCTCGTCGGTCTTCTTCTCCACCAGCTTCTTGGCGCTTTTGATGGTCGTCACATAGCCCTTCTCCTCGAGACGGTTGTAGATAAAGGGCTTGAACAGCTCCAGCGCCATCTTCTTGGGAAGACCGCATTGGTGGAGCTTGAGCTCCGGGCCGGCGACGATGACGGAACGTCCCGAATAGTCGACCCGCTTTCCGAGCAGGTTCTGACGAAAGCGTCCCTGCTTGCCCTTGATCATATCCGACAACGACTTCAAGGGTCGCTTGTTGGGACCGGTGATGGTCTTTCCGCGCCGGCCGTTGTCGAAGAGGGCGTCCACCGCCTCCTGGAGCATCCGCTTTTCGTTTCGGATGATGATCTCCGGGGCGTGCAACTCCAGAAGTCGCTTCAGCCGATTGTTGCGGTTGATGACCCGGCGGTACAGATCGTTGAGATCGGACGTGGCGAACCGGCCGCCGTCAAGGGGCACCAGAGGTCGCAGATCCGGCGGCAGCACGGGGATGACGTCCAGGATCAGCCACTCCGGAAGGTTCTGAGAGTCCCGGACGGCCTCCACGATCTTGAGGCGCTTGGCGATGCGCTTTCGCTTCGCCTTGCTGGTGGCCTCCTTCATCTCCGCTCGAAGCTCCTCGGAGATGCGCAGAATATCCATCGTGCCCAGAAGTTCTTTGATGGCGTCGGCCCCCATTCGGGCCTCGAAGACGTCACCGTACTCCTCCAGATACTGCATATACTTCGGCTCCGAGAGGACCTCTCCCTTCGCCAGCGGCGTTCGTCCCGGCTCGGTGACGATATAAGCCACGCAGTACAGGACCTTCTCCAGATCCTTGAGCGTGATGTCGAGCAGGTTTCCGATCCTCGACGGAAGGCTCTTCAAAAACCAGATATGGGCCGTCGACGTCGCAAGATTGATGTGGCCCAGTCGCTCTCTTCGAACCTTGGACTGGATGACCTCTACGCCGCATTTCTCGCAGACCACGCCCCGGTGCTTCATGCGCTTGTACTTTCCGCAGATGCACTCGTAGTCCTTTACGGGGCCGAAGATCTTGGCGCAAAACAGGCCATCTCGCTCCGGCTTGAAGGTTCGATAATTGATGGTCTCCGGCTTTTTGACCTCGCCATGGCTCCACTCGCGGATCTTCTCCGGACTGGCGATCCCGATCCGAATGGCCGAGAAGCTGAGCGGATCTTTGGGCTTTTCGAAGAAGCTGAAGATATCTTTCAAGGTACCCTCCTTAGGGGACGCAAGAGGTACGTAAACTTGTTCGGCTGCACCGCCCGTCCTCTGGAAGCGGGCGGTGCGAAAGTGGCGCTTGTGCTCAGGCGACGTCCTCGAGAAGCTCTACGTTGAGGCAAAGAGAGTGAAGCTCTTTGATGAGCACGTTAAAGCTCTCCGGCATTCCCGGATCGAGCGAGAAGTCTCCTTTGACGATGGACTCGTAGATCCGGGTGCGACCCTGAACGTCGTCACTCTTGACGGTCAAGAACTCCTGGAGCGTATAGGCCGCTCCATAGGCCTCGATGGCCCACACCTCCATTTCTCCCAGTCGCTGGCCGCCGAACTGGGCCTTTCCGCCCAATGGCTGCTGAGTGACCAGGCTGTAGGGACCGATGGAACGGGCGTGGATCTTATCGTCCGCAAGGTGGTGCAGCTTGAGCATATACATCACTCCCACCGTCACCGGGCCGTGGAAGGCATCTCCGGTGTGTCCGTCGTACAGCACTTCCTGACCGGTGTCGTTTCGGTCGCCCAGGCGCAGCATCTCACGGATCTGCTCCTCTCGCGGACCGTCAAAGACGGGCGTGGCGATGTGGACCCCGTCGCGCACCGAGTCGGCCAGCTTGACGATCTCCTGATCGTCGAGCTCGTCGAGCATCTCTTGTTGCTCGTCTCCGTGGTAGACCTGCTTGAGAAATTCGCGCAGATTCTCCGGCTTCGTGGCCTCATCCACCATCCGGCCCAGCTTTTCGCCCAGCCCTTTGGCGGCCCATCCCATATGGGTCTCCAGGACCTGTCCGATATTCATCCGGCTCGGCACGCCCAGCGGATTGAGGACCATATCCACGGGGGTCCCGTCCTCGCGAAAGGGCATATCCTCTTCCGGGAGCACCCGGCTGATGACACCCTTATTTCCGTGGCGGCCGGCCATCTTATCGCCGACCTGAAGCTTTCTCTTGATGGCCACGAAGACCTTGACCATCTTGATGACTCCCGGCTGAAGATCGTCGCCCTTTCGGATCTTCTTGATCTTCTCGCCATAATTCATCCGGATCTCGAGGATCTCGTCCTCTACGTCGCCCAGAATGGTCATCAACGTCGCCGTGGTCTCCTCGTCGATATCGAGCTCCGGCCAGTAGCGACGCGGCACCTCGGACAAGGTCTCTTCGTCCAGCTTCGTTCCCCCGTCGATCAGCACCTGCTTCGCCTCGTCGAGAAGATCGCTCTTCGTCTCCTTGCCCACCAACAGATCCTGCATCTTGCGATAGGCCGCATCGCGCAGAATTCGAATCTCGTCATTCTGATCTTTGAGAAGCCGCGCCTCCTCCTCGTCCTCGATGGCCTGGGTTCGGGCATCCTTTTCGGCTCCCTCTCGATAGAAGACCTGGGCGTCGATGACGGTGCCCTTCGTTCCCGGGGGCATGCGAAGGGAGGTATCGCGCACATCGCCGGCCTTTTCACCGAAGATGGCGCGAAGCAATTTTTCCTCCGGCGAAAGCTGAGACTCGCCCTTGGGCGTGATCTTGCCCACCAGGATATCGTCGGCCGACACCTCGGCGCCGATGCGAATCACCCCCGCCTCGTCGAGATCGCTGAGCGCGTCCTCGCCGACGTTGGGAATGTCGCGGGTGATCTCCTCCGGTCCCAACTTGGTATCCCGCGCCGTACACTCGTATTCGTCGATATGCAGCGACGTATACCAATCCTCTTTGACCAGTCGCTCACTGAGCAGGATGGCGTCCTCGAAGTTATATCCACCCCAGGGCATGAAGGCGACGACGCAATTTTGTCCCAGCGCCAGCTCTCCGCGCTCCGTGGTCGGTCCGTCGGCCAGCACCTCCCCTTCTTCGACGCGCTCTCCCACGTCGACGATGGGGGTTTGATTGAAGCAACTTCCCTGGTTGGAGCGCGTCCACTTCATGAGCCGATAGATGTCGGGCTTGACGAAGAGTTCGTCTCCGCTGTCGTCGGGCCGCACGACGATCCGCTCGGCGTCGACGCTCTCCACCACACCGGCCCGCCTGGCCTGGATGACGATCTCCGAATCCCTGGCGACCGTGCCCTCGATTCCCGTACCTACCAGCGGGGCTCGCTGGCGAATCATGGGAACTCCCTGGCGCTGCATATTCGATCCCATCAGCGCCCGGTTGGCGTCGTCGTTCTCCAGAAACGGAATCAACCCCGCTCCCACGCTGACGAGCTGGTTTGGCGACACGTCCATCAGCGTCACCTCTTCCGGGGCCACCAGCGTCGGATCGCCGGCATCACGGGCGGCCACCTTCTCCTCGACGATATTGTGATCCTCGTCGAGCTTGGTGTTGGCCTGGGCGATGATATTTCGCTCCTCCTCCAGCGCCGAATAATAGCGCACATCTTCCGTGGCTTTTCCGTTGACCACCCGTCGATAGGGGGTCTCGATAAAGCCGTATTGGTTGATGCGTCCGTAGGTCGACAGCGAGGCGATGAGACCGATATTGGGCCCTTCCGGAGTCTCGATGGGACAGATCCGCCCGTAGTGGGTGACGTGGACGTCGCGCACGTCGAACCCGGCCCGGTCCCGCGTCAGTCCTCCCGGCCCCAGCGCCGACAGCCGCCGCTTGTGGGTCAGCTCCGACAGAGGGTTGGTCTGATCCATGAACTGTGACAGCTGGCTCGACCCGAAATACTCCTTGAGCACCGCGCTGACGGGCTTGGCGTTGATCAGATCGTCGGGCATCAACGTCTCGATATCCTGGGAGACGCTCATGCGCTCCTTGATGCCCCGCTCCATTCGCACCAGACCGATTCGGTACTGATTCTCCAACAGCTCGCCAACGGTTCGCACCCGGCGATTTCCGAGGTGATCGATATCGTCGATCGTCCCTCTTCCGTTTCGAAGCTCCAGAAGATAGTCCACCGTCTCCAGGATATCCTCTTCGCGAAGGGTCTGGATCTGCCAGGGCTCGAGCTTCTCGCGGACTTCTTCGAGCTCACTCTCCAACTCCTGGCGCTGCGCGTCGTCGGCCTCCTCGAGTGCGTCCAAAAGCTCTCGCTCGCGCTCCTCCAGGGGCTCCACGGTGTCGCGGTGGAATTTGTAGTTGAGCTTCAGACGTCCCACGTCGCTCAGATCGTAGCGCTCGGGATTGAAGAACAGGTTGTCAAATAGGTTCTGGGCCTGTTCTTCCGTAGGCGGATCTCCGGGACGCAGGCGCTGGTAGATCTCCAGGATCGCCTCGTCGGGCGTCGTCGACGTATCGGTCAACAGCGTATTTCTCAGATAGGGGCCGACGTTGACGTTGTCGATGAACAACACCTCCACGGACTCGATCCCGCGCGACATCAACTCCTCGAGCTTCTCCTCCGTAAGCTCCTCGTTGCACTCCAGGATGATCTCGCCGGTCTCGCGGTCGTAGACGTCACGAGCCGCCACCTTGCCCACCACCTCTTCCAGCGAGATGGGAATGCGCGTGACCTCCGCTTTGGCCAGGCGCCTGATGGAACCGCGGGTGAACTTTTTGCCCTGCTTGACCAGGACCTTTCCGTCCGCATCGGTCACGTCCAGCGTCGCCACCTGTCCACGCAACACATCGAGGTTGACGTCTTTATAGTAGCTCGTCCCCTCGACGTGGATGGTCTCCGTGTCGTAGTAGTAGTTGAGCAACTCTTCCGAGGAATACCCCAGGGCTCGCAGCAACACCGTGGCCGGCATCTTGCGCTTTCGGTCAATTCGCACATGCAGGATATCCTTGGCATCGAACTCCAGATCCAGCCAGGAGCCCCGATAGGGGATGACCCTCGCAGAGTACAAAAATTTGCCCGACGAGTGCTTCTTTCCCCCGTCGTGGTCAAAGAAGGCCCCCGGCGAACGGTGGAGCTGGCTGACGATGACCCTTTCGGTGCCATTGACGATGAAGGTTCCCTTTTCGGTCATCAAAGGGATATCCCCGAAGAAGACCTCCTTTTCCTTGACGTCGCGAATGGTCCGGGTCTCCGTATCCTCGTCGACGTCCCACACCACGAGTCGGATCACCACCTTCACCGGCGCCGCATACGTCATGCCCCGGGCGATGCACTCGTCGATATCGTATTTCGGCTCTTCGATATTATAGCTGATGAACTCCAACGTGGACGTCTCGTTGAAGTCCTTGATCGGAAACACGCTCTCGAAGACGCCCTGCAGCCCCGTCGACCGGCGCTCCGAAGGCGCCACATCGGACTGCAAAAACGCCTCGTAAGAACGACGTTGCACGTCGATCAAATTGGGGATTTTTGCGATTCGCTCGATCGTTCCGTAATCTTTCCGGATTCGGAAATTCGACTTCACCGTCTGACCCATCGTCTCTCCTTGTGGAGTGCATCCCAAAATGCGACTTTACGGCGTAGACACCGCCCTTCGACTCTCGATCCGCCCCTGTGGGCGACCGCACACCGTCTCTCCGGTGTTCGCCGGAAGCATTCGTCTTCGCCGCCCGCCTCGGTTCCCTGGATTCTCGTACACAGCCGGTGCGCCCACGAAAAAAAGGCTCCGTCTCTCCAGACAAGCTCAGCTCGATTCGTTGTCTACATCCGTCGCTGGCTTCATCTCGATTCGAATACGGAACCCTTATCGTGGCGACAGGCCGTCTAAATCATACTATATGGTGTGAAATGGACGCGCGCCTGTAACCTCTTATACCTTTGCCCCGCCCGATTACGCGTTGCTGCGCCGTTGTCAACCTCGAGGCTTCGTACGATTTCGCCGCAGGGCGATCGGGCAAGGCGACATAACTTAAGGTGCCCCCCGGGCGGTGTCAAGCCAAAAAACGATCCCTATTTTCTCCCCCCCTACCGATGGGGGCCAACGCCCTGAGGTCGACGCTCATTCCCCGGCGATGGACATTTTTCTGGGACAGCGACGCACGAAATATTGCCTCGCCGCCTCCAGCGCCGGCTGGCGCTGATCGACGTCGCGGGCCACCATCCCGGCGATGGCCCTTCTCAGATCGGGATCCTCGATCTCACCGCCGCGCTCCTCCCACACCGCATCGGGGCGCAGCAACTGCCCCGGACCTCCGAACAAGGGCCTGCCCGTCAACAACTCATAGACGATGGTCCCCACCGAGAAGATGTCCACGCGATGATCGTAGTCCCGATCGAGCCACAGCTCCGGGGCCTTATATCCATTGGTCCCGATATGTGACAGCGCGTCGGCGATGGACTCCAGCTTCGAGACCCGCGCAAAATCGAAGTCCGCCACCTTCAATGGAACCAACGCCCCCTCCTCGGTGGTGGGATAGATCACCTCCGGATTGAGATTGCGGTGAACGATCCCGCTGTCGTGAATGGAGACGATGGCCTCGATGAGATGATGGGCCAGCTCATAGCAATCGTCACCGATCCCATCTCGCTGGTCCATATAATCTCTCAACGTCGTCGGCCCCACCCATTCGCTGACCAGATAGAAGATCAACTGGTCGTTATAATCGGGCTGCATCTCATAGGACCGAGCCACATAGGGATTGTTGTCCAATACCTCCAGCGCTTCCATATCGCGCAACACCCGGTTTTGCTGCCTGCGAAGCTCCGAGGCTTCCGCAAGAGAGTCCATCGTATAGGCTTTGATGCGCACCTTCGAGCGCCCCTTTAGATATTGATGACGCCCCATGAACTCCCGATAGGCCCGATCCGGCACTTCTCGCTCGCTCTCCACATCGTAGTAGGGAAGGCAGACTTTCTGCTCTGCCGGCACCGCCAGCGAGACGAAGGCCTCCACCACCTCTCGGATCTTTTCCTGCGAGCGCAGTGGCCCCGGGCCCTTTTGACGCACCAGATCCAGATCCACGAAATAGTCGTACACCCCGTCGGGGCCGACGATAAAATCCATATCGCTGTCCGGAACCTCCAGGTGCACTCCCGGGCGCGGAAAGAACAGCGCCGGAGAGAAAAAACAATCCTCCCTCAAGTCGTCGACCCGGTTGCGCACGAAATGAGCCAGAGCCTTCGTCTTCTTGTCCAACAGGCTCAAGGGATTGGAATGTCGGCCCCAGGGCAACATCCAATGACGGGCACCACCGCGAATCCGTCCCGTCCATCCCTTGATTTCGACGACGAAAAATCCATATTCCCCGATCACCACCGCGTCATACTCCAGTGACGTACGCCTCTGGGGTAGGCGAAGATCGAAATTTCCCAGCACCACATAGTGGTCCGGCAACTGGTCGCGCAACAACCGAAACCCCCGGCGTTCGGCCTCGTTGGCCGGCTCTCCGATGCGAATATACTCAGCCATAACGATTGATACTTCTCTATGTCCGACGCCTTCACCGCGCCACTGTCTCTAGATCTACAGCGCGTATCATAGGCGGCTGACGGCCTCAGGTCTATTCCAATTCCAGATCGATTTGATCGCATCACTTTAAAACGACCCCGACTCCCGGAGTCTCGCCAATGAAACATCAGCGCGTCACACTCGTCCTCTATGGCATCGGAACCTACCTGGGCCGGGAAGTGGCCCGCTTTGGACGAGCCATGGGTCACCGGATGGTGGCCGTCGTCGACGCCGTTCCCGAATTCGACGCCCCCTGGATGCACGGCATTCACTGGGCGCCGCCGCAGTCGCAGACCATCGACGATCGCCTCCAGGGCCCCCCGAAGGCCATCCTCTACTGTGACACCACTCTGTGGGACGGGGGACGTGGGCGTTTTCGACAGGTTCTCTTCGAACGCCCCCGCGAACTCATAAAGGCCGCCGCCTCCCTCCAGCCTCCGCCGCGCTTCGTATACCGCTCCACCACCACCCAGTCCCTGCTTCCCGCTCCCTTCACCGCCTATTGCCGACGCACCGAGCAGGAGATCACACGCTGCGATCTTCCCTCGGTGATCCTACGCCTTCCCCTGCTCTACGGCCCCGATCGCCCGGACTCGGTGGCGGCGATGATGATCGCCAGCGGATTGGCCGGCATTCCCCTTTCCGCCCTGTCTCGTCATGCCCCGAAGACCCTGCGCGTGGAGACGGCGGCGCTGGCCACCCTTCGCGCCGCTCTGGAGCCCGACATCGCCGGCATCCTCGAGCCCGATGACGTCTCGCGCATCGGCGATGTGATGATCCCGCAGTAGAGGATCGCTCCTTGCGGTCCCCCTCATCGACCTCGTAGAGTCGACTTCATAATCTAAACGATGCGTCGTCCCCCTCCACCTTCCGGAGATATGTCGATGGATGAAGTTCAGTGGATCGGAGTAGGCTTTTTCGGCTTCGCCATGGTCGGATTCATCTATATTTTATTTCTGTGGCGACAGAAGCGCGCCATCAAAGGCGTCCCGACCACGTCGGTGGATCAGATCTCCGAGGGTGCGGTACGCGTGGAGGGGACGGTGGACGCAGACGGCTCGGCGCTGCAGGCGCCGCTGACGGGAATTCCCTGCGTGGCCTATGATTACGAAGTCCGGGTGTACCGGCTTCCCGTGGTCAAACAAAAGAATACCGCCGGCGACGGGGGAAGTTGGCAGGTCATGGAGGCGGACAAGAAAGCCACCTCTTTTGCCATCTCCGACGGCACCGGAAAGGTGCACGTTGACGCAGCGGCGGCCAAGCTGGAACTCTACGACAAAAAGCACGAGACCGGAAAGGAGGTCCACGAGGCTCCCGGATCGCGGCGCTCCTGGGAAAAGCATCTC
>SLPW01000387.1 GCA_007131755.1 Myxococcales bacterium
ATCCCTGGCATCGTCGTCGCAATGCCCCGCCATCACCGGCGATGCCAGGGATGGCATCGCTCCATCACGTGGTGGGTTGAAGCCTCGTATCTCGGCAACGATGAACATTTTGGGCCCTGACCCATCGCGTTGATTTTACGAACGAATAAAAGGAGTTACGGAGATGTGTATGATCGTGAGAATCCACGCACCCCTTCGGAGGTGTTCGATGACACAACCACGTCGACATATCGCCGGACAGGTGGTTTATCTGAGCCGGCGCTGCTTTCAACGTAAATTCTTTCTTCGCCCCGACAGCTTCATCAATCGGGTATTGTTCTATGAGATGGCTCGGGCTTCGGGGCGGCACGGCCAGGTCGTGCATGGGGCGATGGCGATGTCGACCTTTGCGAACCCCACCCCGCCGAATCCAGCTTCCCACAAATGCCGTCTTTACGCGCCGCTGTTCAGGCGCCTCAATTAGCATGACGTCCATTCGCCTCCCGCCGTTGCTCCTGAGTCCCCGTCGACCCTACGAACAACGCTCAAGGTGACCCCACGTCCGTCTATTTTCGGCGCCTGCACTGCGGCGCAAACTACCATTTGCGGGCTGCCTTCGATGGCGTTAGTCGGTGTGCGGGGAATCCTCGCAGCACCCTGCACCATCTCCGACACGCTGCGCATACTCGAAACGACCCGATCGCCACGGGTAGCCCCGGGTGACCACAGGGAGCCCGGGGATGGGACGTGAAGCAACCACAGAACGTCCTTCGCCTGCCCTCTCTCGTCGACCCTCACGGGTCACCCAACCGGCGTCCCCGGGGCTCCCTTCGGTCACCCACGGGCTACGATCCCTTCGATGACCATCCGTAGGCATTCGAACGGCCCAATCACAGAGCATCGCTCTGCCCTCTCCGATCCAACGCCTCCCCTTCTTGGTCATCTCCGGGACGATTCACCGTCCAGGTCGTGCTTTTCAGGAGTCAAAATCACGCCGTTACCCTCGACTCACCGGCCTCGCGCTGACGCCTGGTCCCCACCCCTTTCGATTGCATCATTTTTTGCCCGCAATTTCTCCGGCTCGTTTGCCGGATTTCCCCATCATATCTGGGTTTCGCGCTTACCTCGGTCCGCTTTGCTTTGTTACCCTCGGCGCACCGGGCTCGCGCTGACATCCGCGGCCCACCTCTCTTGATTGCATCATTTTTACCCGAAATTTCGCCGGGTAGTTCGCCGGATTTCCTCGTCATATCTGGGTTTCGCGCTTACCTCGGTCCACTTTCTTTTTCCGTTCGATTGCATCACTTTGGTATGCACATCCCTGTGCAGGGAATGTGCAACGCCGAGGACTGGCACAGCGCGGAGGATCTTCTCGAAGAGATCCACGCAGAGCTCGTTGACCGACTCACTCTTTACGGGTCGATTTGCGAAGACTCGCCGTCTGCCGTTGCAACAGGTTCGGAGAATTCACCGGCAGGCGCATGCCTCCTCTCCTGAAAGGCGAGTGATCCTTCATGGCATCTGAATTCGAAACACTCTGGCAGTCCGGACAGCGGAAGGCTGCATTGCGTCTGGCGAGACGAGAGCTCAACGAATCACAAACCGTGGACGAGCAAGAGAAGATCGTTAGAGAGGTCTGGTCGTGGGTCATCAGAGAGATCGGTAGCCGTGATCCGCTGATCGAAGAGGCCCTCCGCGAGTTTGCTGACCTGATGGAGTCGCTCCCTGGCCAGACTGGCGTCAAGCAGGCGGCCATGGGGCTGGCGTTGCAGTTCGAGCGTACCCTCCGATTCGAGGAGGCGAGGACTACGTTGATCGAAGCGCTTCCGAAGGTAACAACTGTGACCATGCTCGAGAAACTGGCGAGCTTCGAGACTCGACTCGGCCTACACGACGATGCGCTAGCGCACTACCAGCAAGCACTGGAGCTCGCCGAGCAAGAGCCGACCCGGGGATCACGGGTCCCTGCCGTGTTGAGCGCGCTGATTGAAGTCTCCGAAGAGTCTGGCCGATGGGACGACGCAGACACCTTCGCCGCCCGCCGTATTCAATGGCTGGAGAAGAACCGCAAAGACGCTGTTCAGCTCGCCATCGCACTCCTTCAGCGCGCCGCGATAGCCACAAAGTTGGGACGTATCGACCCGGCGACCCGCATGCTCAATCATGCGGCGATACTGGCAAGAAAGAAGCGTGACCCCTCTCTTCTGGCTGACGTGAGCGAGCGGCTCGCCGACGTCTCTATCGAAGCGGGGTGCCCCAAAGGCGCCATTCCCCATGTCAAGCAGGCGATCGCGGCGTTGGAGAAGTTAGATCCACGACCGGCCGACCGCATCGACGCCCTCGAAGCCAAACTCGCCACCTTGAAGACATAGGCCCGCAAAGACTCCGACGAACAGGGCGCACTCCCCCCGGATTGGGGCTTCCCGGTTCTCACTGCATAAGGCACCCGTTGCTTTGTCGGTAGCGTTCAAACCACGTCCGGTCGGCGCATAGCCCAGGGCTATCAAAGACGAGAATACCGACCAAGGTATCCGCATCAGCCCCACAATAAGCGCTGATCCACCATCGAAACAGACAGCGAACCACCCACTTCCCCCCGGGATCCACGCCATCACGGACGCAAAATATTTTCCGAATCGTCGATAACAGATCTGAGGGCAATCCACGCACCCCTTCGGAGGTTATCGATGACAC
>SLPW01000494.1 GCA_007131755.1 Myxococcales bacterium
CAGGTCTTTATCGCCGAAGGCGAATACGACGAGCTCATCCACCTTCAGGAGGGCATCAGTCTCTTCGGAGGATATTTCGACGCCGGTCTCGGCGAGTGGGAGCGTGGACACGAATACGAAACGGTGATCAGCGGCGTCGGGCTCGACGACGGACACCAGCCGATCATCATCGACGGCATCGAAGAGGACCTGGAACTTCAACTCCTGACCATCCGCGCCGACGACGCTCCGGAGCCCGTTTTCTTCTCTCTTGAATACACCCCCGAATCCTCCGTGGGGTTGACCATCTTCGACAACGATGGCCACCTCCATCTCTCCCACCTCACCGTGGAGACCGGTGACGGCGCCATCGGTCGTTCTGGAACCGTCGGGGTTTCCGGCGCCGATGGCCTCGACGGCCACAACGGACATTTCGCCTTCTCCGAGGATAATCTTGGTCAACCCGGGCTGCCACGCTCCCAGTCGTGCCCGTTCAGTTCGGCTCCCCAGGCCGGCGCCGGCGGCAGGGGTCGCCAGACCGGCGACGACGCCGCCCCGGCAGAAGACGGCGCCGACGCCCCCGGAAACGAGGGTGGAGCAGGTGGTAGCGGGGGATTGACGAATATTCCCTCCAATTGTGGCACCGAACAAACGGGCACCAGCGGCGAAGACGGCGGGGACGCCGCGGCGCATGGAGCAGATGGCGAAGATGGACTACCTGCTGCTCCCGATGCCTTTAGCCTGACTACGGACGACGGCATTCCCCGGTTTCTCGCAGAAAATGGTGAAGACGGAACCGACGGCCAGACCGGGTACGGAGGCGGCGGTGGTGGTGGTGGTGGCGGCACCGATTTCATGGTCTTTAATGATTGCGCCCGCCTCCCGGGAGGCGGCGGTGGTGCCGGCGGAAATGGTGGCTGCGGTGGTCAACACGGCACGGCCGGTCAGTGGGGCGGAGCGTCCATCGGCGTAGTGGCCTATTCCACGTCCCTATCGGTGGTGCATAGCGAATTTATTCTGGGCGACGGCGGCGACGGCGCTGTCGGCGGACCCGGCGGCAACGGCGGGGAGGGTGGCCAGGGTGGCCTCGGCAGCGAAGAAGGACTGGGCGACGATGTCGACAACCCGGAAGACTCCGGAAATGGCGGCGCAGGCTCGCGCGGCGGCCACGGCGGCGGCGGCGCCGGCGGAAACGGCGGCCCCTCCATCGCCATCTTCCACGCCATCTCCGATCTGGAAACCGACGATCTCTCCTTCGAACTCGGCCAGGGCGGCCAGGGCGGTGAAGGCGGCGGCGACGACAACGACGGACATCCGGGACAGGAAGCCGAGATCCTCGAAGCCCCAGAATAACGCTGACTTCACTTCACCTGCGACAGTCCCGAAAGCTCGTCCGGCTATTACGCCCTTTCTGCCTTCGGACTCCTGTCCTTACGACTCGTGACGGGTGATCACCTCCCACTTCACCCTTTCGTAGGAGCCGGCGATGGCCCGAAAGGCGATCAAGCACAGAATGATGACTCCCAGAGCGGTGGCGGCGGCGATCATAAACATGATGAGGATCTGGTAGGCCACGGCATCGGCCGGAGGAACGCCGGCCAGGATCTGGCCGGTCATCATCCCCGGAAGCGACACCAGCCCCACGATCATCATGGAGTTGATGATGGGGATCATCCCGTTTCGCACCCCTTCGCGGGTCCAGGGAAGACAGGCCCGCCACAGCGAAGCGCCCAGCGCCAGCCTTGCCTCGATGGCCCGTCGCTGGGTGGTCATATCGGAGAGCATCCGGTCCAGCCCCAGACTGATGCCGGTCAGCCCGTTTCCAAGCAACATCCCCAGAAGGGGGATGACGTATTGCGGCTCGTACCACTGGTCGACGCCGATCACGACCTCGGTGACGCTGAAGGTGGTGATCGACGTGGCTAGCGCCAGGGCACCGAAGGCGGCCACATAGGCCCCGGGAAAGCGGCGCGACGAGCGCTTGATCCCCGCCCGGGCGGCGAAAAAGAGCATCACCCCCAGCATGGGCACCACGTAGAACCAACGATTCGCCGAGAACACCCACTCCAGAATCAGCCCCAAAAAGGCCAATTGCACCACCGTTCGCACCGACGCGATGGCCAGATTTTTCTGAAGCCCCAACTTCAAAGCGATGCTGATCGTCGCCGGAATGATCAGCAATACGGCGGCCAGCGCCAGATCCCAGGGTGTGAGCTGAATATAGTCCATCACACTCTCATCCGGTGAAATCATCGATATCGACGATCCGACCCCCAAGTCTCTCTCGTTGCTCTCGAGAGTGGGTAATCCAGACCGCTGCTCGACCGTCCCGCTCGCTCACGTATTCCGTGACATAGTCCTCGACGCGCCGCGCGTTGGTATCGTCCAGAGACGCCGTGGGCTCATCGAGGAGCAACACCTCCGGCCCTACGGACAAACAGCGCACCAGCGCAACGCGCTGGCGCTCACCGACGGACAACTCGTCGACGCGTCGCCCCCAGTCCAGATCGCCGAGACCGAAGCGATCCAACAATCCCTTCTGCCCCTCCTCATCGAGGGCCGCCGAGGTTTCGTCGGCCAGGGCTCGACTCATCTCGCGAGCAAACCCCATCTCCTCTTCCACGGTGGTGGCGATCGCCACCGGCGTCTGGTGGACATACACCACGTGATGCCGAAAGCGCCGAATATCCTCCGACTCCAATGGCCGCCCACGCCACAAGACCTGCCCGGACGACGGCTTTTCCAGATATACCACGCACCGAAGCAGCGTGGACTTCCCGGACCCACTCTGACCGCTGACGATCAACGACTCCCCGGATTCGACGCGAAAACTCACCCCCTCCCACAGCGGACGCTCCGCTCCATCGGGAGTCCAGCTCAGATCCCGGACCTCCAGAAGCGATGGGGAATTGTCATTGAATTCGGACATGGGCGACGACGACGGCACAGGTACTCACAACGCGGCTTCGCCGCGTTTTAACCGCAGGCCCCAAAAATTGAAAGAGGTGGCAGCACCGGATAGCGGCCCCTGCGCGGTTCATCCCGCAGGGGAGAAAGACTGGACAGCTACCCGAACCCCTCCAACTCCTCCCCGAAGTACCTGGCAAGCTCGAATGGACGAGCCAACACCTCGGCGTCGCTTCGAATCCCGATGCGCACCCTTCCCGCATAGCTCAAGATACTCATCCCGAGCCCCAACTCGCCGGGATGGGGTGGCCAGAACAACACGTCGCGAAGGGGCTTTCCGGCAAAGCGAAGCGGGGCTCGAGGGCCGGGCATATTGCTCGCCACGAGCGACGCCTTTCGTATGAAGACGTCCTCGACGAGGTGCTCGAAATATGCCGGTGTGTGCCCCAGCGCCTGCAATAAACCAAAGGCGACCACGGGCTCGGCGCTCTTTTTGAGGCGGTCGATCTCGGCCTTCAACGCCCGAAGCCTCTCCCCTGGCGTTGTGCGATCCACCGGAAGGGGCACGAAGGTGAGCCCGAAGTGATTGCCCAGCTCGTCGGTCATCTCCTCGAGCCACCGGGCAGGCCTTAAGTTTACGGGCATTACGGCACGCAGGCCGATCTCGCTCACCGGCTCTCCCACGTCCATCAAATACCTGCGCAATGCCCCGGCGAGGGCCGTCATCAATATGTCGTTTACCGTGGCGTCATAGCTCTTTCCCAGAGATTTGATTCGCTCCAACGCCACGGGCTCCGACCAGCCGGCGCGGCGTACATGACTCGAGGGGCGATGCAAGACCGTCCTCGTGTCGAAGGAAAGTGCTGCCAGATGCCCCAACGCCCGGGCCGCCCGCCCGGCCTGGCGGGCATCGTCCACGACTTGCGTGGGATGAGCGACGCGCTCTGCGATTTGCTGCAGCCATCCCCTGTGCTCCCGCCGGCGGACCTGCTCTTCATCCCACTCTCCCTCCTCGGGAGTCCCCAGCGACATGAGCAGATGACCCAGGGCGAATCCATCGCCGATGCAGTGATGAATCCGCGCCAGCACTGCACAGCCCGCGCCGGGGCGATCGAGCAAATAGAGATCCCAGAGCGGGCGCTCCAGATCCATGGGTTCGCTCATCAAGCCGCCCACCAATCTGGCCAGTGCCCCGTCGTCTCCCGGCTCGGGAACGGCCAAGTGATGGACGTGAGCTTCGAGTTGAAACCGCCGATCCGGCTCCCAGCGCGGACGTCCAACCTCGAGCGGCTGGTCCACCACCCGGCTGCGAAACCGCCGCCTCGTCGCCAGCCCCTGGGCGGCCAACTCACAGAGCGCCTCGTAGTCGAGATTCTCTTCGAAGAATAAGAGGGCGCCTATATCGAGACTCCGCCCTCGGCGATCGAGCTGATACCAGGCGGCATCAATGGGCGACAGAGGCTCGGTGGTGTCTTGACGAGAAGCGGTCACGGTCTTTTCGAGGGCTACGACACGTTCTTGCGGACTCGCCACGAAAGATAATCACGGCCCAACTCTTTCGATAATCAGCGCGTCTGCCTCCGCCGCCCTTACTCCTGGGGACAAAAATACCAATCCACGTACACCTCGTAGTCCTCCTCGGGACAGGACAGCTCATAGAGGTCGATGACGTAGTCGCATCGACCTCCGCCGCCGACGCTTCCCTGGCGCGCCGACGCAGCGGCCATGCGATGCCCTCCGAGGGCGGGTCGCCCGGAGTTGCAGCGCAAATTGGCGACCCAATCATAGGCGATGGTCTGGCAGGTCTCGATGGGCTCTTCCTTCGACGTATTCAATTCTCGAAGCTCCAATATCCTCGCCCCCCGACGCCCCTCCCACTGATCGAGAGGTAGCGACATGGGCGAAAACATATCCTCCTCCCCTTCCGGACACTCTACAGGTGCGGGCTCGTCGATCCGCTCCGGGCAATCCAGATTTGCCTGCCTTTCGCAGGCCACCATCTCCGAGAATCGCTCCAAATTCAGACAGCCCCGATAGGACTCCAGTCGGCATGCCTCTTCGTAAAATTCCAACGCCCTGTGGGCATCGGCCTCCACACCTTCGCCATATCGATAGCGATTTCCAGCGTCCACACAGGCCTCGGGATCTTTGAGCACACAACCGCGCTCGGAGTAGCGATGCGCTCTCTCCCGATCTTTATCCACCGCCTGTCCTTCGTAATAGTACCGCGCCAGCGAACGACAGGTACGACCACCGTCGCGCTCACAACCATCGCGCAACACCTCCAATCCGGCCTCCACATCGCGCAACTCCTGGGCTCCCCGGGCTCGATGGTGTGCTAAAGCTACGCAGCCCTCGGAGTCGGCGTCGAGACGGCAGGCCTCGGCGAAGGCCTCCAGACCGCGCTCTTTTGTCTCCACCGTTTCGTCGGGAATCCCCATAAAATGCGCATCTCCGACGATGACACAGCCATCGGCGGCTCCGAGTTCACAGCTCTGCATGTAGAGCTCGACCGCCTCCTCGACCGCATCGGACATCACTAGCGACTCCGCCAGATCCATACACGCCTCGGCGTCGCCTCCGTCGCAGCGATCGGCCTCCGACACCGGCGCCTCCAGCGCCGTCGACTCTTCTTTTTCTTCCACCGGCGCTGGCGCCGACGAGCATCCCGTCACCGGCAAGGTGATGAAGAGCGCCGTGACAATTGCACTGAACCACCAGTCAAATCTGCGCATAGCTCACTCCTAAAACCCGAACGGAGAATATGAAAGATGACGGACATCGAGTATCCCCCGACCTTCCGGCTGTTACAAGGCACCTCAGCCCCCGCGACCTTATCCTTTGACCCCGGCGACCTTGTGTCGTGTGGTGAACGAGACTGGACAGCTAAGGGGCATGCCGATAGGAGATGAGAGATCTAGTTCTGAAACAACTCCGCCCATTGGTCGGTTGTGGGGATGTGCAATCAGCCCCACACTCCCCAGCCCATGCCTTCGAACTCTCCACAAACTACACAGCGCCCCTACCTGAAGCGCCTGGTCTCGCTGGCCATCCCCCACTGGAAAGCGCTGCTCGTAGCCACCCTGTCTCTTCTCGTAGCCTCGGGGATCATCCTCCTATATCCCCAGGCCGCCCGAGTGGTGGTCGACGACGTCCTCGGAAGTGGTGCGGACTACGATCTGACCGTCGTAGGCCTTGTGCTTCTGGGCCTCTTCTTGGTCCAGTCCTTTTTCGTGGGCCTTCGCTACTATCTCTTCTCTGTGGTGGGCGACCGCATCGTCGCCGACTTACGAAAGGACGTCTACGCCGCCATCATCGACCGGGAGATGGGCTTCTTCGACGCCAATCGCACCGGGGAGCTCACAAGCCGCCTGGCCAGCGACACCCAGCTCGTTCAGAACGCGGTGACCAATAATATCTCCATGGCCCTTCGCTACGGCGTACAAGCCATCGGCGGCATCATCATCCTCTTCGCCACCAGCTTCCGCCTGTCGCTGGTGATGGCCGTCGTCCTTCCCGTGGTGTTGGTAGTGGCCATCGGCTACGGCCGAAAGGTGCGCAGACTGTCGCGCAGGGTTCAAGACGCCATCGCCGAGTCGACGTCGGTGGCAGAAGAGTCCATCGGCGGCATCCGAACCATCCGAAGTTTTGGCCGCGAGCCCCGCGAAAAAGAGCGCTATGGCGACGCCGTGGAGGAGTCCTTTCGGCTGGCGAAATACCGCGCCCTGCTGGGCGGTCTATTCAGCGGCGGCGTCTCCTTTCTGGCCTACGCCACCATCGCCGTCATCCTGTGGTACGGCGGAACTCTGGTCTTGGACGAGGTCATGACCGCCGGCGAACTGACGGCCTATATCCTCTACGTACTCTTCGTCGCCTTCTCGCTGGCCATCCTCAGCGGGTTGTGGACGGACTTCGCAAAAGCCGTGGGCGCCGCCGAGAGGGTCTTCGGACTCGTCGACGAGCGCCGCCAACGCCCCGTCGACGCCTCCCTCGTCGAAGAGGTCGGAGAAGGCCGCGTCCAATTTGACAGCGTCTGCTTTTCCTATCCCACCCGCCCCGAATTGCCGGTCCTCGCCGACATCAGCTTTATCATCGAGCCGGGCCAACGGGTGGCCCTCGTCGGCGCCTCGGGTTCCGGAAAGAGCACCATCGCCTCCCTGCTATCGCGCTTCTATCCCCCCACAAAGGGCACCATCACCATCGACGGCACCGACATCACCGGCTTTTCCGAAGAACAACTGCGCGCCCTCATCGGCATGGTCGCCCAGGAGCCCTTATTATTTACGGGATCCGTAGCGGACAACGTGCGCTTCGGCCGCCTCGGCGCTTCCGATGAGGAGGTCGTCAATGCCCTGAAGGCAGCCAACGCCTGGGAATTCGTCAACGGCTTTCCCGAAAAGCTGGACACCCTGGTCGGCGAGCGAGGTGTGCGCCTCAGTGGTGGCCAGAAGCAACGCGTGGCGATCGCCCGGGCCATCGTCAAGGACCCGGCAATACTCATCCTCGACGAAGCCACCAGCGCCCTGGACGCCGAAAGCGAAGCCCTCGTCCAGGACGCCCTGGACGGACTGATGAAGGGCCGCACCACATTGGTCATCGCCCACCGCCTTTCCACCGTCGCCGACGCCGATTGCGTCCTCGTCGTCGACGAGGGCCACATCGTCGAGCGCGGGCCCCACGACGAATTGGTCTCCCAGGGCGGAATTTACGCCCGGATGGTGGAGATGCAGCTATTGGAGAAGTGATCGAGGTTCGCCGCCTGCCAGGCCGCAAGAAATGGCCCCGATGATCACCTCTCGGGCGATCATCGCCCACCCGCGGAGCCGCTTCAAATGAGCCCCCCAAATTACGAACTTGCGTAATCCTTGATCCGCCGACGTAGATCGGCACGAATGTCACTCCAGCCGACATCGACCAGCATTAAGGGCATGGGCTCCCCATCGGCGTCATCAAAATAACTCAGTGCCATGAGAAGATGGCCAATATCGTCGGTGGCGATTTCTGCTGATACCACGTCAACATCTGCTCCAACTCAAACCCGTGTTCCAGTAGAGCCCAGATATCGATGAAATCCTTCTTTACCCCGCGCTGTGCCACGGCGGCGAGTTTCATGCAGCTAAGGTCCACCAATGAGGCCATCTGACATGAGTATCCGGGGATATCCACCAGATCATCGAGAAGTGAATAGGGATAAGACAGAAAGGAGATTTTCACTCCCTCCACCGTCCCGTGCAGAGTCCCGGGAGCCAGTTGTTTCGTGACCCTTCGGTCCCAGATCTGTCGACTGGAGGCTTCCAACCATCGATCGACGTCCGCTTTTCGAAGACCGATGATGAGCTGCCAGAACCGCAACTGCCGCGGTGAGAGATCACGGCCGGCGGAGTCCTCGATGACCCGGCGCAACTCGATGTCACCGACCTCTCGGCGCAACCACTGGATCTGATCCCAGGTGCCCGCCGACAATACGCGGCGGACGATGAAATCTCGATGCTCTTCCCAGTCCAATTGCGAAGGATCGTACTCCCAGAACAGATCGCGTAGGTGTTCCGGCAGATCTGTGGAATTGTCGAGGTGTCCACTCATGGTTTCGCCAGACATGACGCATAGACATAACGTATTCTCATCTTCGAATATTGTACCGGTTCCTCCCCGGCAAAATAAGTATCGCACCGCCCATCCTCTTCGGTGTGATCGGACCCCTTCGGTAGCAGTTCCCTGGCCCAGGCCCTCGCCCAGGCCCGCCTTTCGCAGTGGTTTCTTACCGGAGGCCTTGCCCCGCCCTCCGCGGGCACCACTGACCCCAACCCTCTTGGCCGGCGCGAAGTAACATCGGGCCGGGGCCAGGGCTCGGGCCAGGGCCAGGGGGTGACCTCGACCACTTTGAGTTCTACAACCGATCAAGGTGGATCATACTCCATCCTCTTGCGGACCCCGACGCTGCCAGCGTACACTCCACCTACATCCTCGTCCCACATGCATGAGGGAATCCGATCACTCGCGCCTTGTAGAGGTCGTCCATGTTCGCTCGCGCCGCAGTCCTGTCCACTATCCTCACCACCATCGCATTTTGCGCCATCGTCGCCGCAGATCTATCAGTAGCTCACGCTCAGCAATACGCCAGCGAGGAGCGTTCGCAACGCGACAGGGAAGATGCCATCGACCAATTTACGCGTCGATTCGTATGGTCGAACCAGACGACTTCACAAACATTGGTCATCATCGACTCCATCCCCATCAGCGGTACGACTACGGAAACCACTTTTTATCAGGGGCGACACGGACGAGAGTTGTCCAAGGGTGAACTCTATGACGTCATCGGACACCCCGAACTGGCCGAGGAATTTCGAACCCGAAGAAGGCGGGGTCATCTCCTGCTCTGGGGCGGAGGCATTGGTTCTATCGGATTTGGTCTGGCTGCCCTCGGTGCAGCGATTTACGAGGAGGATCAAGAAGACCGCGGCTATCCCCTCACCATCGGTTTAACCATCTTCGCCGGAATCAGCGCCATCGCAATGATTCCAGGATATTATTATGACCAAAACCGCGATCCTCTCGAACCGCACCAACGCAACGAGCTCATCGAAGAATACAACCTCCAACTCTTGGACGACCTCGGTCTGCGCCGCGAAGACCTCCCTCGCAATGACGATCGCGACAGACCCAGCTCCGACGGACTCCGCGTCGACGGTTATTTTACCGACGACGGCGGCGGCATCACCCTGGGCTTCACCTTTTGAGCACGGGAGATGATCGCCCGAGAGGTGATCATCGCGGCCAGTTTTAGGGACGATCCCGTCGATATCGGGGGAAGGATCAGAATGTGAAACCGACGGCGACGCCGCCGCCGTCGTCGTTGAAATAGCCGTTGACGTAGAGGCTGTCCGTGCCTGGTCTTCGCTCGTCTCGTTCTTGCGGCTGTCGAGGCATCTCGTCGGGTAGAAAGTCATCGAAGTCCTCGCGTGGTAGCTGGCGCAATTCCAGTTCCAGCTCGTCGAGGAGCTGAGAATTGTACTCGTCGATGAGATCCGTTCGCTCACTATGGGTAAGCGGGTCGCGATGGAAATAGAGATAAGCTCCGATACCGAGGGGAACGGTGGCCGCTCCGGCGAGTATGGCGAATTCATGGACGCGGTCGTCGACGACACGACGGTCGGGGTCGTAGTAGTGGAGGCTTGCACCGGTAAAGACGAAAGCGGTGAGTGTGCTGATGATCATCAATCGCTTTGCCCGGCGGGAGCGCCGGTTGTAGGCGTCGTACGCCTCCTGCTCACCGAGTACGTCGTATAACTCGGGCAGGTGGACTTCCTGGCGCAATAGGCCCTGGAAGTAGCGCGACTCCGTCCGATTGTGGCCGACGATCGTCTCCGACCAGACGAATTCCTCGCCAAAGACGACGATCGCCTCTTCGAGAGTCATCGACTCTGCCGTGGTGTCGTCCTCGGCAACTGCAGCGCCAGGGTGGCCCAAGATGAGGGAAGCGAAGATAGTCATGGCGATGAGGAAGGGCGCATGATGACCACGGGCGAACATAATAGGGCTCTCTATAGAGGTAGTGGGATTCACTCGCATATATACGAAGATGGCGAGGTTGAGTTTAGTCCCTAAAAATATGGCGGCGCAAGCGGGGGATGATCACCTCTCGGGCGATCACCGCCTTCGGGCGATCACCGCCTTGCTTTTCATCAATTCCATCCCCACATCTCCCCCCCCCCCCCCA
>SLPW01000125.1 GCA_007131755.1 Myxococcales bacterium
CCATCACCCGTTCCAGGACGAGCTGGAAGTCGTCGTTCATCTGGTAGCGTCCGTTTTGCCACCGCCAGGAGCGCTGCCGACGCACGTTGTAGAACTCCAGAGTCACCCGGTCTTCTTCGCCTTCGAATTCGAAGCCCTCCAAAGTGTCTATCCGGCCTTCTACGCGCAGCGATTCACCGGCCTCCAGGTCGTCGGCGTCGCTGCGAAGGCCCAGCTCCACCGTCGACGGATGCATCACGGCGTCGGCGGCTCCGAAGGTCGTGCGGCCGCTGCCGCCTTCGGCGACGGCCGCGTTGGCCTGAACCCTCATCGGGCCCCCCGGGGTGGAGTTGGGCCTGGGACAGGAGAGCTCTACCGTGTCGTCCTCACCGATGACCCCACGCCGGGTGCCGAGCTCCATCAGCCGGCGTCGTTCCTCGATCTCCACGGGCCCGTAGGACCAACCGTTGCGACCGTCGCGAGGAGAGTCGATGGGCACCAGCCGACATTCGAGTTCCACCTCGCTTCCCCGGGCGCTGGCGCCGAAGAGGTAGCGCGCAGACACCTCGAAGCGGGCCTGCTCCCCGGCGGTGAATACGGGCCGTACGGGCTCGAGTCCCACCTCCAGGCGCTCCGGGACGAATTCCTCGACGTGAAAGGCGTAGGTCTCCAGCGTCCGGGTTCCCACCTCCAATTCGGCGTACCACCGTCCCGTGGGAGCCACGGGATCGATACCAAAGCTCAGGTCGAAGGTACCCGTGCGCCCCGTCTCCAGGGTGCGCTCGACGACGACGTTATTCTGCGGATCCGTCACGGTCAGCTCCACGGGAATCCCCGGCTCGGCGGCGGTGTAGTCGTCGTCTCGAAGAGCCCCGAAGATGTGGGCCTCGTCGCCGGGACGGTAGAGGTCGCGGTCGCCGTAGAGGGTGGCCAGATAGCTGAATTTTTCCAAAAAGTCCGGGCCGTCCACGTTGTCCACCCCGGTCTCGATGCGCACATCGTCGAATTTGAGATAGGTCAGGTCGTCGCCTTTTCTGGCCAGGATGGCCATCGGCGCCGTGGTGTCGGCGTAGGGCTCGGGCAGATCGAGGCGGCAGTGGCCGGCACGGTCGGTGCGGCAGCTCGCCAATTCGGTACCGCTGGGCTGGATGAGCGTCACCTTCGCCCTTCGAACCGGTTTGGTGCTCTCCATGCCCACGGCCCACACGTCGATATGCTCCTCCCAGGGCTCACCGGGCGGAGTTTCGTGACGCTTGGTGATGAGATTTATATCCGTGACCTGAACGCGGCTCTTCGCCTCGGCGTCGTCGCTTGCGATCTCGATTTGATACAGCCCGGGCTTCGCATCGCCCAGGCGCTCCTCGATATTGAGCGACGAGCGAAGCATCTCGTCGGCCTCGTTTCGCACGGCGATCTCCGTATCGATCACCTGCGTCGAGGTGCGCTCGTCGGCGTCGCCGCTGCCGTCGGCGAGCCAGAAGGCCAGGTTGTCTACCGGGATGTGGCGTACGCTCAGGCGAACCCGATCGACGTTTCGATGGCGAAACCCCAGCTCTCCCCATCCCCTTCGGGGCAGGTAGTGGCCGTCGGCTTCAAAGGCCAGGGCCTGCGATAACTCGCCAATTTCGAGGGTCGTCTCGTGATCGTAGCGTAGATTTGAGCCCTTCTCACTGCGAAGTCCCGCAGCAATGGTCACCTCGTATTCGCCCTGCTCGAAATCGACCATGATGCGAAATCCCCGCGGTGTCGGGGCGATGCGAAAATCCACCTCGGGTTCAATCGAGACTGCCCGGGCCGCTGTGGCGAGATCGACGTCACATCGCCGGCTGAATCTGCGCCTGACGTCGGAGTGCCACCAGCTCTGAGATACCTGGGGATCGTGGCATAATACGGAGAGGTATTTCGACTCGTCTCCCTCCTCCACGACAAGAGCTTCGATGCCCAGCCTCGGGGCGTCCTCGTCGACCACCAGCGCCCCCGCTGTGCGCACTTCGTCGGGAGAGATGCTCTCGACCTCATCCTCTTGTTGCCTCGTCTCTTCTTCTTCCCCGGGCACTTCGCTCTGTTGAAGTCCCAGTTCTTCTTCGGCCTCCATTTGTTGATTGAGGGCATGGAACTCATCATCATCAAAGGTCTCGAAGGCCTCTTCTTCGGCAGATGCTTCGTCGACCTCTTCTGCCGTCGGAGAGTCGGCGATCACCTCTTCGCCTTCTCCGGGGCGGTCCTCCGGATCCAGTACTTCCACGCATCCGCTGGTGAATAGTGGCGAAATCAACATCAATACGGCCAACAGGCGAATTAGCATTTCCATGGGGTCTCCGGTGCATTTCGAGAGTTGAATCAGCGATCGAACAACGTGAGAAGGCGAGTGTGATCGTAGGTTCTCGATTGCCGGGACTCTGCCCCCAGGGCAGCCTGTGACTGCGGCTGGCCCTGGGCTACGGGTCGAGCAACGAAGTTCAGAGGTCTTTGCTCGGCAAATTCGGAGCCGAACAACGCTCGACCCGTAGCCCCAGGCCACGCGATGTTCAGCGTGCCTGGGGAACGGAGCGTCATCCGCCGACTAACGTCGACCACACTGCCAAAGAGTGAACCACTTGTGTTTGCCGTGATGATGGCCGAAACTTGGAGTGTTTTGGGCGATGATGTGCAATGGTTGTGCAGGAGAATCTATCGATGGCCGATGAC
>SLPW01000037.1 GCA_007131755.1 Myxococcales bacterium
ACTACCAACTACCCACTACCGATTCCCAACGACCCATTACCCGTAATTACTACGCTTCCCCGTCGTCGCTGCCGGGGAAGGCGTCGATCTTGGCCCATGCTCTGGCGTCGAGGACGCCCGTTTTTTGCCACCGGTCTACGAGTTGCTCGCAGGTAGCGCTCTGATCGCATCCGGCCAAAACCCGGAAGGCCTCGACGACGGTGTCGAATTTATCGGTCAACTCGTCGTAGATGATATGGAACGCGCCGCCGGGGGCCTTGAATTGCATCAGGCTCTCCAGGTGGGCGTAGGCGTTGCGACCCATGCTCCGATAATAGTCCAGAGCGACGACGGAGCGGTTGCGGTTGAGATATTCTTCGAAGAAGCCACAGGAGAAGAGGCTGGCGTCTCCGAGGAGTCGATAGGCCTCGATGCGGCGATCTCCGGCGCTCTGGAGAGCGTCGCCGAGGAGGAACGCCGCGGGCCGTTGGAATCCAATCGCCGTTCGACTGCGTTCATCCAATCGTGCGAAGCTCTCCAGGAGGTGGACCAGGTAGGTCTTGGTCTCCTCTCGGGTGGTCAACCCCAATTTTTCGAAAGCTGCCGACAGTTCGGAGCGGAAGAATTGGAGAAGGTCCTCAACCTGGTGAATCGAATACTGCGAATCCGTCATGAAATACCTCTCGGACTCAAAAGGGGGGCCGGTCGAGGCCGAGTTTCTTCAACGAATGTCGCCTGTGACGTGGCATCGATGGCGAGGCGACGCAGATAGTGCCCGGACCGTAACCCCCCGGCCAACAGACCCATTATATCGAAGGTCGGGCGGTGCTGCACGAATTCTTTCTCTGGGGTTAATAGGGGCGGTGGTCATCGCAGTGATCTCGCTGCTGAATCCGGCGCTTTCGGTGGCACAGACGGCGGCGGAAGGCGGGGAGACCCTGTGGCTCGTCAGTGGCGCTGAGTCCGACGAGGATGGCGAGATCTTCGCCGGCATCGAGGACGCACTGGGCGCCGAAAGGAGTGGACATCTTCTCGGTATGGAGCAGCTCGCCGATCGGGTGGCCGACGAGCCAGCCGACCTGTGGGAATGTGCTTCGGGTGCCGAGCGATGTGGCAGTGCCGAGGAGATGATTTTTGACGCGCTTCATCTGGGCCTCCTGGTCCGCCTGAGCGTCGTCGGTGGCGGAGACGACATCTTTGAAATTAACTACGAGATGGTGGATCGACGAGGGGAGATCGCCAGTTCGGGATCCGTAGAAGGGGAAGATCTGCGCCAATTGGGGTTGGAATTGGTGGGAGAGCTCTTCGACGCCGTGGGGGTGGTCAGCTTCGAATCCGACCCGCCCGGGGCTCAGGTGGAGATCGACGGTGAAGTGCTGGGGGAGACTCCCTTCAGTGAGCAGTTGGAGGTGGGAAGCCATAGCTACCGCATGGTCTTGGAGGGCTATGACGACGTGGAGGGAAGCTTCGAGATCACCTCCGGAGGTGCGAGGCGGGTGGAAGTGCAATTGGGGGAACGTCCGGGGAGGTTGCGTATTCACGACGCTCCCGAGGGAGCGATATTGTGGGTCGACGGGGAGGAATATGGTCGTGCCATCGAGGTAGTGGAACTCGCCGCCGGTCGTCACGTCATCGAGGTGCGCGCCGAGGGATACGAGACGTATCGGAGCTCTATCGAATTGGAGCCCGAGGAGTTGAAAGAGTTGGAGGTGGATATGCGCGTGATGCCCACTTTCTTGCGCGACGTCGACGCCTCACAGATGGCGGAGCACCGTTTCCAATTCGACCTGGGCTTCGAGATGGGCAGTCAGCGATCGGAGATGCACCGGGCACGTGGCCAACTCGACGGCGATCCGGTGATCCTCGAGGGGTGGCGGGCCGACGCCGAGGATTTCTTTCTGGACACCGACGAGTTCGACAGGCGCTTCGTGGCCAGTCCAGGATTCCGGCTCAGCGCCGCCTGGGAGGGCAAGTGGTTCGGGCTGGGGCTATTGTCCTTGTCCTTTAGCACTCAGACCATGGACGAGCCGGTGTTGCTGCGCAGGCGATCTGAGGAGTTGGTCGGCGAGGAGGCGCTGCAACGAGGATCGATGACGTCGATGAATAGCTTTCAGGTTCGCCCCATGCAGCTTCGGGGCAGGATCTTCTATCAGAACCTTGCTCCCTGGGCGCAGGTGGGACTGGGGATGGACTTTCAACAAATGGACGTCGAGCTCGAAGAGGGAGACCGGTTGCGGCTGTCGCAGACCGATCCCTTCGCCAGCCTGGAGGGCGGCGTGCGCTATCACTTCGACCCCCGGTGGTCCATCGGGGGGAGCCTGCGCGTGCAGCAGTATTTCAATGACGGTGCAGGGCCGAAATATACGGTGGGGATCAGCGTTGGTACGGGATTGAGAGATTTGCCGGGCCTGGATTCGGGCCCTCCGGGAGAGCTATGAATCTCATCGGCGCATTGCGGGTGATTGTGGGGATCATGGTTGTGAGCTGGCTTATGGCGGGAGTAGCCGTCGCAGGCGACGGTGCTCAGCCCCAGATGGACGGACTCACCGGCGGTGAACACAGTTGGGAGAGCTCCTTCGACGAGGCAATGCTCGAGGGAAGGCAATACTACAACGCAGGGGATTTCGAGGGTGCCCGTGATGCCTTCGTGCGTGCCATTCAGTGGCTTCCCCGACAAGCGGCGCCCTATCGAAACCTGGCTCGGACATTCAATCATATGGGTCGACTCGATGAGGCGGCGGAGTATTACGATATCTACCTTCGCATGGCCCCCGATGCCGACGACGTGGAGATCATCGCCGCCGAGCGGCGCGGGGTCGTTCAGCGCGCAAGCGCAGATCCCTGGCGGCTTCCCGCCGACCAGCGAATGGCCCTGAGAGCGCTGGAGCGCGAATTGGATGACGGCCGGGCCATGACGGCAGAGGACGGCGGCGCCTGGGGGCTGTATCAATCGCTCCTGGAGTTGGGATACGCCCGGCCGGAGCTCGAAGAGCTTCGCCGCGAAATGGAGGAGAGGCTCTACGAAGAGCTGCAAGAGGACCTGCGCCGTGCCGACGGGTTTCTCCCCGTGCTCGACGGGCCGGGATGGGAGCTGCAAGGCAAGCGCCTGGAGGCCCTGGCCGAGGTGACGCGGAGTTCGGAGCGCTTCGATGAGGTCGACGATGCTGCCCATGTCGTTGCCATTGGACGGGCCTTATTCGACGGGGATTATGACGAGGTCGACCAGCGGGCGCAGGAATTGATGGACAGCGGGAGCGACTACGCCTTCGTGGGCTGGTACCGAGTGGTGGCCCTGGAGCGAGCCGGCAGACCGGAGGCGGCCCTTCGGGTATTGCTCGATCTTCGGCGCGATGACGTCTTCGATGGAGAGGCGGCGCGGCGACTGGAAGTGATGCGAGCTCGACTATTGCAACAACTCGGGGGAGACGAGGACGCAGCTCAGATCTATCGCCGGGTGCTGATGGGTGCCGAAGGGCGTTGAATTGCTGTCGCACCGCGTACCTTCGCAGGTACACCGTGAGTCGGGTCTGGGGTTGAGGAGGAGCGTTGAGGCTCAAGGCCGCTGGGGCCTGGATTGGGATTTTTGTCGAGCAAGGTCGCTGGGGTCAAGAGGTCTTGTCGGACCGGCGGCGACCCTCCACAATGCGTCCTGGAATATTCTTTCGGAGGCGCAGATGTACAACCCCATCCGAATCTCACTGATGGCAATGGCCATGGCGGCACTGGCCGCGGCGTGCAGCTCTACGGGGCCTGTTGAACTGACGGCTGGTTTCGATATCGACGAGGAGGTCTCCTGTACGCGCTCATCGACCTGTCTGGAGCGTGGTCTTCAGGCGAAGAGAAAGGGCCGCTTCCCGGAGGCATTTCCCGATCTGGTGGAGGCCTGCGAGCGAGGTCAGGCCGCCGGCTGCCGGCACCTTGCGAATATGGACGTCCTGGGAGCGATGGGAGAGCCGAATCTGGAGCGCGCCGAGGCGCTGTATCGCTGGGGCTGTGAGGAGGGCGGTGAGGGTGCGTCCTGTCACTCTCTGGGAGAATTGTACCGGCTGGGATTGCATCCCGGCGAGGAACTCGAGGGGGCACGGCGATATTTCTCGATGGCCTGTGAGCGCGGGGAGTTTGCGGGATGCCATGACGCCGCAGTGGTCCTCATCGAGGGGCGCAGCTCCGACGAGGACGAGCACGAGGAGGCCTTTTCTGTGTTCGAAGAATCCTGTGAGCGCGGTGAATCCATCGGTTGCGTCAACCTGGCTTATATGAAGGCCTCCGGCTGGGGCACTGTGCGCGATCACGACGCGGCACAGCAACTCTTTGAGCGCGAGTGTGAGCGGGGCGACGACGGATTCGAGTCCCATCGATTGGCTACGCTGTCTCGCGACGCCGAGCCGGGGGCGTATGCGGTGGCGGAATTTCGGCCGCAGGTAGCCTGTGAGCAACTCGAGGTTCTGGTGGTGGGAAGACAGGAAGAGATGATCATGGCCGTCATGGACGCCGAGCGTGAGAGTCTTCGCCAGTGTTATAACGACGCCCGTCGCGCCGACGAGGTGCGAACGGGGAGGCTGATGATCGAGGCCGACGTGGCGATGGACAGCCGCGCCGATGCGCCCACCGTGGTGGAGGACTCGTTGGGCCTCGAGGAGGTCAACCGATGCGTGGAGCGCGTGCTCTCTCGTCATTTCGACGAGCTCAACGAGGAGAACGCCCCCTATCGAGTCCGCTGGGGGATCTCCTTCGTTCATCCCCCCGACGAGGACGCCGGAGCTGAGGCGGAAGAAGAGCCGGGAGGTTGTGACGTCCAGGAGGTTCAATTGGCCATCTCGGAGGCCTTCGCCGATCTGCAGGCATGTGGAGACCAGCATATTCGTCGAAACCCGGACGACCCGGGTGCCCTGGTGGCCCTGTGGGAGATGGGCCCTTCCGGTCGGGCGCAGACGGTCAGCGTAACGTCTACAGTCAGCGAGGGCGGTCTGGTGAGCTGTCTGGAGTCGGTGATCACCTCGATGCAGATCTCGCCATTCGAAGGCGCCCCGTGCCCGGTAGAGGTGCCCTTTGTCTTTTCCTCGGGCGAAGAGCTGCACTTCTCGGTGGTGGGAAGGCGGTGAGCCTGGTGTCCAGGCTTGCTCAACGCTTCTGTCGTCGCCAGGCAAGGTGGCGCTGTACGGGAAGCGCTTCGCGTCTTCCGCGCCCGTGGACTGCAAGAATGTTGCAGGGTAGAGCGTTGAGCGAATCTGGGAAGTTGTCACCAATTCTCTATTGCCAGTTGTGAGCCATCGCTCGTCACTGTAGGGTTGTGGCGTAATGAGACGAGCTTCGAGTCGGGAGCGGGGATCGCGCAACCCGGCGGTGAACTCGACACAGGACGGTGGACGAGATGAGTCAGAAGAACAAAAAGGCGTTCTACGCCGCGTTGGAGGCCAAGCTTCCCGACCGGTACACCATCGAGGGTGAGATCGGCAGAGGGGGCTTTGCCATCGTATACAACGCACGAGACCAGATCATCGATCGGCAGATCGCGATCAAGATTCTGGAGCTCGATCAGTACGAGGAAGGAAGCGAGGAATTGGAGCGGGCGCTCAAGCGCTTTTTGCGTGAGGCCCGGGTGGCGGCCAAGGTCTCCCATCCCAGCGTCATCGATATCTACGATTTCGGACTCCTCGATGGCGAGGACGTGCCTTATATCGTCATGGAGTTTCTGGAGGGGCATAACCTGTACAAGCAGATCATGCAGGACGGGCCGCTTCCACCGACCTGGCTGCTGCCAAACTACTGCGATATCCTGGATGCCCTCGGGGAAGTGCACGTTCACAATATCGTCCACAAGGATCTGAAGCCGGGCAATATCTTTTTGAATAAGCCCGAGACGCGCCGAGAGGTCTGGAAGATCGTGGACTTCGGGATCGCCCACGTCGACGCTCCCGGAGGGGGAGGAAAGAGGCTGACGAAGACGGGCTTTTTGTCGGGTACCCCGCAATATCTTCCGCCGGAATATATCCAGGAGCAGCGGGTGTCGCCCCAGATGGATGTCTATCAGATGGCGCTGACCCTGGTCGAGGCGTTGTGCGGAGAGCCGGTGGTAGCGGAGAGAAAGCCCTTCAAAGCGGCGATGATGCACGTGGAGGGCAACCTCGATATCGACGAGAGTCTGTGGAATTCACCGCTGGGGCCGGTGCTCCAGAAGGCGCTGGCCACAGATCCGGCAGAGCGCTTTCCGACGGGGCTGGAATTTGCGGACGCTCTTGCCGGAGTAGACGTCCACTCCGTGCCCTCCTTTGCCCGAGAGAAGGAGCCAAGCCGCCAGCGCACCGCCAAGTGGGCGGCCATCGAAGGGCCAGGGGGCTAGAGGTCGGGGGGGCTAGAGGTAGTTACGCCAGGGCGTTTTCATTGCCCGAGTCACGTACGAAGACACAGCTTGCCCCGGTCTGCTCGACCATCTTGCGAACAAAATTCAAATCCTGGTCGCTGGCCATCCCGAAGATATTGAGGTCTCCCTGTGGGGCCCGGGAGACGAAGTCGGAGAAGGAGCCGGTCTCGACGACGATCTCCGTATCGGGAATCCGGGCCAACGACAGGAGATCGGCGTAGAATTGGCGAGCTCTCTGTACGTTTTCCTCGTCTTTGACGACGGTGATCAGGCGCAGCTTGGCGTTCCAGTTTCGCCGCAGTTTGTAGGCGATGAGCAGGGACAGATCGAGGTTGCCGATATCCATGGAGATTCCCCAATCGGGGGTGCGATCGGCGATCCAGATGTTGACGAAGCGTCGTCGTCCGAGTCCAGACTTTCGGTGAGGGGCAAAGAGCAGAGCTCCCAGGTTGGCCCGCTCCGCTTCGGTGACGATGGTGGCGTAGTCGATCTCCTCATCCATCTCCTCGGGCATGCGCAAGAAGACGATATTGGGACGCGGAAAGGCTCCACGGGAACTCTGAATCCCGGCGGTCAGCCCCTGGCTGAGAGAGTTGGATTCGATGGCGATCCAATTTGCGAAGACGCCTCGTGAGCGAAAATCGTGGGCCAGGGCGTCTAGCTGGTCCGGCAGTTGCCCCCCGTCGATATCGGGGGCGACGCCGACGAGAGTGATGGATCCTTTGGGGGAGGCGACTTCCTGAAGAAATAGAAAGGATCCACGCAACTCCTGGATATCCGTGGCGCCGACGAGGAGATTGGGCTTCCAGGCGCGCTCCTGCATCTCCGGCAAGTCCCAGACTTTCTTCGCCGCCCATTCGGCGATGGAGACGAACATGCCGCTGCGAACGTCGCCGTAGGGGGCGTCCAGACTGCGCCGAGCCATCAAGACGTAGGCTCCGAAGACCATCGCCAATGCGAGGAGGCTGAAGACGGGGTTGATGATGAACATGGCGAAGGAGCAGCCCACGATGCCGATGAAGCTCACGATGCGCGGGATGCGCAACAGGGGGCGGAAGCTGACCAGATCGAGGCTCTGTTCGAAGAAGACCACCACATTGATCATCATATAGGTGATCAAAAAGAACATGGTGATAAGGGGAGCGACCACGTTGAGGTCGCGCAGCATCAGGGCCAAAAAGGCGATGGTCGCCGTGAGAACGATCGCATTTCTGGGCTCTCCGTCGGCAGCTCGTGTGGACAGCCACTGGCTGCGGGGGAGGATATTGTGCTTTCCCAGAGCCTGAAGAATGCGGGGAGCGCCCACCATGGACGCCAGGGCGGAGGAGAAGGTGGCGCCCAGGAGGCCGGCGAGGACGAAATAATCTCCCAGCCAGGCCTTGTCGAGCATGATGGTGTAGTTTTGCTGAAGTTGTTCGGGCGTGGCGCTGGCGGCGATCCAGATCGCCAGCAGGAGATAGACCACCACGGCCGTGCCGATGGCGGCCATGGTGCCAAGAGGGATCGATTTTCGGGGGTTTTTGAGATCGCCCGACATATTCAGGCCAGCCATAATTCCCGTGGCGGCCGGAAAGAAGACGGCGAAGACGAGCCAGAATGACGAACCATCAAAGGCCGGAGGTTCGCCGGGGAAGTCGCCCCAGATCTGCATCTCGTCGAGGCCGTATTGCATGGAGCCCGTGGCGGCGGCGATTCCTACCGAGACGAGCGACAGGGCGACGATGCCGAGGATGATATATTGGATCTTGAACGCCGCCTCGGCGCTCTTGTAGGCGATGGCCACGATGAGCCCGAAGGCCACCAGGTCGATGACGATGGCGGGATGATCGGGAAATAAGAATTGCCAGCCCTCGCGAAAACCGAAGATATATAATGTGATGGCCAGCGCCTGGGCCAGATATAGGGGAATCCCCACGCTTCCGCCCACCTCCAGCCCCAAAGACTGAGAGATCATGGAATAGGCCCCGCCGGCGCCGATGCGGATATTGGTGGTAAACGACGCCATCGCAAGGCCGGTGCAGCCCGTGATGGCGAAGGCAAAGAGGATGATGAGCAGGCCACCGAGGATGCCGGCGTTGCCCACCACCCATCCCAGGCGCAGGTACATGATGACGCCCAGAATGGTCAGCAGGGTGGGGACGTACACCCCTGCGAAGGTGCCGAAGTTCTGGGGTCCGCCAAGGGAGGGGGTGGGATTGCTGTCCGTGTCGGCCATCAGTCGTCAATCAGGAGGGATACATCACTACTATGGTTGCGATTTTGCCGTAAATGGCTGTGGAGTCAAAAAATTGATGCCGTCCGTACCCATCGCGACGTCAACGATGCGGTGGCAATGCAGTGGTCTGGACTCAGGCCAATACGCTCTCCCGTCCGGAGTCGCGCACGAAGATGCAGCTTGCGTCGGTGACGTCCACCATGCGGCGCGCGAACTCGAGGTCGGGGTCGGAGTGCATGCCGAAGATATTGATATCGGCATTGGGGGCTTGTTGTAGATAGTCCTCGAAGGTCCCGCCGACGATAAGGATTTCGATGTCGGGAAGGCGGGCCAGCGACAGGAGGTCGTCGATGAATTGGCGAGCCCGGCTGTGTTGTTCCTCCTCGGGCACGACCATGATCAGGCGCAGGGAGGCCTGCCAATTGCGCTTGAGCTTATAGGCCGTCAACAGCGCCAGATCGAGATTTCCTATATCCATGGACAGACTCCAGTCCGGAGTGCGATCGCGAAGCCAGATATTGACCGTTTCGCGCCGGCCGAGACCGGCCATGGGATGAGGGGCGTAGAGGATGACTCCCAGGTTATGCTCTACGGCGCGATCGACGACGCGGGGATAGTCCAGAAGGGACTCATCGGAGTCGATCTCCTCGGGCATCTGCAAAAATAGGATATTCGGCCGAGGAAAGGAGCCGCGGGCGTTCTCGACGGCGCTGACGATTCCGGCAGTAAAGTCGTTGGCCTCGGTGACGACCCAATTCGAGAAGACGTCGCGTTGACGAAAATTATGGGTCAGCCCGTCCAGATGGTGGGCCAGCGGCCGGGAGTCGCCCTCGGCGTGGATGCCCACGAGTTTGGCGGAACCCCGGGGGGCGGCCAGGTCCTGGATAAATAAGAAGGCCCCTCGCAATTGACGAGGATCTTTGACGACCACCAAAAGGTTGGGCTTCCAGGCGCGCTCCTGCATGGTGGGCAACTCCCAGACCTTCTTGGCCGCCCATTCGGCGACGGTGACGAACATGCCGCTTCGAAGATCGCTGAAGGGGGCGTCCAAGGTGCGCCGTGCCAGGTAGAAATATACGGCGCCAACTCCGCTCAGAGCGACGAGGCTGAAGACGGGGCTGATGATGAACATGCTCACCAGACAGCCGATGAGGCCGGCGCCCGAGATCAGGCGGGAGACGCGAAATAAGGGCCGAAAGCTCGCCAGGTTGAGGGTCTGTTCAAAGAAGACCACCAGGTTGATCATGGTGTAGGTGATCAGAAAGAACATGGTGATAAGCGGCGCCAGGGCGTTGAGGTCGCGAAGCAAAATTGCGGCCAGGGCGATGGCGGCGGTGACAAAGAGAGCGTTCTGCGGTTCTCCGTCGCTTCGTCGGGTCGACAGCCACTGTCCGAAGGGAAGAATGCGGTGTCCTCCCAGGGCCTGCAGGATGCGGGGCGCGCCGACCATGGACGCCAGGGCAGCCGAGAACGTTCCTGCGAGAAGAGCTGCCAGTACGGCCGGTCGCCAGGCCGATTCGTTGACCACGACCATCAAGTCCTGGCGCAGCACGCTGGGAGCGACCGATCCCGCAAGCCACAGGGCGACGAGCACATAGAGGACCACCGCCGTGACCACGGCGGCCATCGTTCCCAGGGGAATGCTGCGCCGCGGATTCTCCAACTCCCCCGACATATTCGCCCCGGCCGTAATTCCCGTGGCGGCGGGGAAGAATACGGCGAAGACCGTCCAGAACGAGGCATCTTCAAAGCCTCCCCAGGATTCGGCGCTGCGAAGTCCGCCCTCGGCAAGGGGTCCCGTGGCGGCAGCGATGGCCACAAAGGCCAGGGACAGGGCGATGATGGCCAACACCACGTACTGGAGCTTGAAGGCCAGAGAGGTGCTGACGTAGGTGACCAGAAAGAGGGCGGCGAAGGTGCACAGATCGACGATGAGTGCGGGATGATCGGGAAAGATCAGTAGCCAGCCCTCGCGAAAACCGAAGATATAAAGCGTGATGATGAGCGCCTGGGACAGATAAAGGGGA
>SLPW01000287.1 GCA_007131755.1 Myxococcales bacterium
GGTGGGTGAAGGGCAGGTGGTGGGTGAACTGTGGGTGGTGGGTTGGGTTAGTATAGTTGCTGTGCTTCGCGGCGTAGTTCGTCGGCTTTTTCCTCGATCTGGCGGGTTTGTTCCTCGAGCCCCTGGCGTTCGCGCTGTAGGCGGCGCAGGTCGCGCTCGAGGGCCCGGTCGTCGAAATAGGTGGTCTCGGCCTGTTCGGGATCGGTCTGGGCCTCGATGACGATGGTCTCCGTCTGAGTAGGAGAGGGCTCGGGTTCCGGCTCAGGCTCCGGGGGGGCGGAGCCGGGATCGGATTCGGGGGCATCATCGGTGAATTCCGCCAGGGCGTCGTCGGCGTCAGAGCTTCCTAACGCTTCGTCGTCGCCGCGGTGGGCGACGGCTTCATCGGCTTCGATGGTGTGCTGATAGTCGGCGATGGTACGGCTGCGGTCGCTCTCGTCGAAGAAGCGGTCGAATTGCCCGAATTGTCGGGAGTGGCGGGCCAGTCGGCGGGCCTGTTCCAATTCGCGGATCCGATCGTCAAGAGCTCGCAGGCGCGCCTCGAGCTGTTCGCGGGTATCCTCCAATTCATCGGCGGCAGACAGCATGGCCCGCGGGTTTTCGCCCGAGACGGCCCGTGCGTCGGCCAGGATTTGCTCCAGGCGTTGCTGGTCGGCCTCGGGCAGGGGAGCTCGAAATCGCTGACGTTGAGTTTGTAGATCGTTTAGCTCCTTGACGATTTCGCCGCGCTCATCGGAGGAGGAGCTCTGGCGCAACTGTTGTTCCAGTTGCTGACGTCGCTCGTCGAAGGAGTCCAGCAGTGAGGAGCGCAGCGAGGCTTGCCGATCATCGAGGGCTGCCAGTCGTCGTTGTAGCTGCTCGAGGTCGTAGACGATGCGGTGGTTTTTGCGCAATTCCTCTTCCAGATCGCTTCGGCTTGCAGCACCGCGATCGACGCGGCGTTTCAGTTTTTCGATGGTGTCAACAGATTCCTGATGGTCTTGTTCGAGATTTTTGAGTTGCCCGATAAGTGCAGCCCGCTCGTGGTCGAGCCGCTCCCATTGCACGAGTTGAGAGTCGAGATCGGCGGCCATGACGGTGGAAGTGCCCAGAAAAAGCAGAGCCGTGACCACCAGGGTCAGTGACCAGAGGGCGTTGTGAATGAGGCGGGCCATCGCAATATCCTACGGTTGCGCAGAAGGCATCTGGGTTTTTATTGATGCAAGTTATGATCCATTTTGTCAGATTGCCAGAAGATCGGGCGGGGCGACCTTCGGTTTGCAGGTTGAGCCTTCGGATACGGAAAAGATCCGGGTAGTGATGAAGTAATGCCGGTGACGCGCAGGTAGGGCAAGGCGATTGTGAGTGGAAAAGGTCTCCGCGCCTTGAAGGTGTGCAAAACCCCGTGGTATGCAACTTGTCAAGGCATTTCAAGCTGTTGAGATCGGCGCGAATCACAGAAGGCTCCTTATATGGCACAGAAAGTTGGATCCGAGGCTTGCGGCAGCGGCGATTCGGGGTTGGGAACCACTCGTAGAAGGACCATTCAGATCAGCGGGGACGACGGATCGGTCTTCTTGGGGACCGTATATACGGGGGTCAACGTCACGACGGATCCCGAACTTCTGGACCCGCTGATGGAAGGGACCCTAAACGAGGTGGAGTCACCTACTGAGGAGGGTCGGATTTATCGGCCCGCAGTGCCGGTGATCTATCACGATGAAGAACGGAAGATCTTCGCGTTGGTCATTCCCGAAGTGCTGCGCCACGAGGAATTTGATTGTCGCCGCGAACTCCTGGATCAGTTGGCCTCTCGAAGGGAGGTGATTCCGGGATATATGCGCCGCTTCGAGGTGGTCTTCGATCCTCGCCAGTTGAACGACCTGGGCAAAGAGGGACAGCTTGCAGGCCCAAAGGAGAAGACGCAGCTCATCGAGCGGCCGGCGACAGACGCGGAGGTGAATCATCTGCGCCAACAACTGCAGGAAAAGGAGCAGCAACTAGAGAAGTTGCAGAGTCGCCTGGAGCAGACGGAGTCGGGGGAAAGACCACCGACAGGCGGGAGCGTGGGTCCAGAAGAGCTCGAGGAGCGAGTTCGAGAATTGGATGAGAGAGAGCAGCAACTGGAGATCGACCGAGAGCAGCTCGACGAGGTGGCGGACCGCGTCGAGAGGGACAGCGCGCGCATCGACGAGGTCAGTCGGCGAAACGAGGAGCTGCGGGCGGAGCTGGAGCATCGAGAACAGCAATTGCGCGAAAAGGAGCGCAAACTCCAGGTGCGGGAGCTGAACCTGGAGCAAAAAGAGCTGGAGATTCAAAAGGAACACGAGCTGGCCATGGCAGGTGGGCTCAAGCCCTATGCCAACGAGAGAACCCAGGTGGTGACGGAGGATCAGTTCATCGAGGTGGTGGATGCCGCCTCCGGTAGTGGTCAGGCCGCATTGGCCAGTGCTGCCGTGGCTGATTCGGAGGCTGTGGAAGCGGCTCGTCCGCGGCGTCCGGAGCCGACGTCACGCATGATTTCTCCCAGCGACTCCGAGCAAATCGAGGCGGCCTATCCGCAGGAAGTGCAGGAGGATTGGTTCGTTCGCCAGACCGCCGATCTGGTGCTCGTGGGGTATCGCATAGGGGAGGAGAGACAGCGCGGGTTTCTGGAGGGGGAGGTGGAGTTCTTATTTCAAGTTCACGAGGTGGAGGGGATCCCCTTTATCGGTCTGACACTGGCGGCATTCGATGAGGACTCCGGATGTGTCGATGCGGTGACGGCGCCGATGAGCGATCGAGGTGAGGAGCAGAGCTCAATTCTGGACAAGGTGGCCCGAGATCTTCACGTATACCTGGCGGTATATGGCGAGGACGGACAACTGGTGGCTGCCTGGGAGGCAGGGGGACCGCTTCGCCGGAATATCGGCTGGGCACGTCAGCGCCTGCGCCAGTGGCGGGACAGCGTGGAAGACCCGGAGGTGGTCGATGTGAAGGCCGCCGAATTCCTCGCCGAAAATCCGGAGCTGGTGGGTTCGATGCGCCATCCCTTCGAGTCCCAGAGTTTTTCGCAGTTCGACGGGGCGGCGGACGTAAAGCTTGCGGCGAGTATCGTGGGATATTGGTCGGAGCCGGAGCAATTCGATTATCTCATCGGCAATCGCTCCTTTTCGCTGCAGGCATTTCTCAATGTCCAGAAGCGAGTGGTACGTCAGGCGCTTCATTGGGGTCTCGCCTTCGGAGAGGCGCTGCAGCAGGTGGCCGTCGAGGAGTCGATCATCCTCGACGAAAAGAGCATGGTGCAGCGGATGTTGTCCAATTTTGCGGAGGTTTGTGTCGGTCTTCGAGCCAACGATCTCGATCCTCTGGAGCAATGGGAGAATTGGGATCGCCTCATTGAAATGGCCGAAGAACATCGCGTAACCCCGGATCCGGATGTGCTGGAGTTGGCCGAGAGCAGTCTCAAGCGCGCCGAGGAGTACGAAGCGGTAGTGGAGGAACAGCAGGAGTTCTCCAGACCCGATGGGGAGGCGGCTCACCCCGTGGACAAGGCCGAAGTCCAGGTGGAAGAGAGGTATGACGACGACAGCGGCGTGACCTATTTCGTCGCCGCCGGGTCGGAGGATCAATTCGCCGAGTTGTGGCAGGAAGAACGCGACGAATTGGAGTCATTGCTGGCAGATGAGGATCTGCGGGTGGTGGCGGCGCAGATCTTGTTGGAACAACACGGATCGGACGCCGTGGTGGAGGTGATGGAAGCGGTGGAAGAGATGGAAGCGGCGGAGGCGAGGGCGGTATCGCGCTTTTGTGAAGAGCGGGCCGACGAATTGGAGGCCGGGCTGATGCAGGCGCTCGATTCGGCCGGGCCGGCGGCGACGATGATTGCAGGGCGTGCTCTGGCCAAGCAGGGAAGCGCAGCGGCGCTGCCGCGCCTATTGGCGACAGCACGAGATGACAGCGATCACGGGTGGTTGGTGCCCTGTCTGGTCGATTTCGGTGACAAATTGCTTCCCCCCCTGTCCCGAGTGCTGAAGGAAGATCCGGAAGACGAAGGCCTGTTGTCCCTCCTTGCGGCTCTGGAGACATATCGTGAGGGAATCTTGGACGAGCTGTCGGACGAACGAAACGAAAAACTCCAGGAGGCCCTGGGCCGGGCTCGTCGCCTCCTGTGAAGACACAAGTACCCCCAAAAAGCTGAGAATGAATCAATGCTCATCGCCATCTTCAGTGACGTTCACGCCAATTACGATGCTCTCCAGCCGGTGATAGATGCCTATCGGGCACTGGATCCACCGATTGAAAAATACGTATGCCTGGGAGACGTCGTCGGCTATGGGCCGAATCCCAACGAGTGCTGCGAGCTGGTCCGAGAGTTAGATGCCACGACGGTGGTGGGCAATCACGACGCTGCCGTCTCGGGCAGGATGAATTACGCCTATTATTACGACGCAGCCCGCAACGCCCTGGACTGGCACGCCGATCGGCTGGAGGAAAAACACCACCAGTGGTTGCAGTCGTTGCCCTATCGCGAGGACTTCGAAGACGTGGCCTTCTGCCACGGATCGCCGATCAACCTCGAGGAGTTCGAATACGTCTTCAACCTGCAACAAGCCAACGAACTCATCACTCACTGGGAGGAGTTGAGCCACGTGACCTTTATCGGTCACTCCCATCTGACGAAGTCGTTTAGCCTCCATCCCGACGAGGGAGCGAGGGAGATTATGGGTCCGAAGTTGGAGTTCGACGACGAGAAGAAATATATCGTCACCGTGGGAAGCGTCGGGCAGCCGCGCGACAATGACAACCGGGCCTGTTTCGGAGTGTACGACTCGGAGGCGAAGAGCTTCGAATTTCACCGGATGGAGTACGATATCCGGGAGACGGCGCGAAAGATCTTCGAGTCCGATCTGTCCAGCGATTTCGCGAAGCGACTATTCTTCGGGATCTGATGGGCAGGAGCTCATCGCAGATACTGCAGATAGGTGGGAACTAATTGTCTTCAAAGGGGAACGGAAAGTAGGACCGAGGCGTTCCCGCTATCGGAGCCCGGAAGGTCGTGGGTGGCGCCAAGGAAGAGATCAGTCAAGCAGGGCCAAGAAATGCTCCACCGACCAGGCGGTGAGCCGGTCGTGGGTGGCGCCGTCGGGGGCTTGTTCGCCCAATAGGAGGCGAAATGGTGGGGCGAGAAAGCCGTATTTCGGGGCTTCGATGGCGGAGAAGGAGTGGAGTAATCTGCCCGTGGCCAGGTGTCGAAAGTCCACGGTGCGGGCCACGTTGACCACGGCATCGCGCACACGGAAAAGGGGGAGATTGCCGTGCAATAACAGGGTTTCGGAGGCCGGCAGGGAGCGCCAGCGCACACTTCCGTCGTCGACGGCGAAGCAGGTCAACTCGGCGCGATCGGTGCGCACCAGGCCGTGCCACCTTCCGTCGATGACGACGGGCAATACGGCGGTGGGCCGGTCAATGCCGGCGCTGGACAATTCCAGTCTCCAGTTGGCGCGAGGGTCGACGGCTTCGAGATCGACGGCTGTCAGCGAGAGTTGGCCGTGTCGCTCGACAGGGATGAGCATCCACTGGTCAATGAAGCTCGCAGGACCACAGGCGAAGCCGGGCAGCCTGACCTGCCAGACGGTGCGTCCGGTGTAGGGATAAAGGGCGAGGAGCGTGGAGCCGCGATGCAGAGGTTCGTGGGCCAGCGTGTAGAGTCGTCCCTGATGGAGTGTCATGGAGAGCTGCGGGGTGCCGGCGGGACGGATCTTCCACAGCGTCTTGCCGCTGTTGGGGTTGAGGGCCTTGATGACGCCCTCCGTGGATTGACAGCAGACCAGGGGGCCGCTGCACAGGAACTCCTGAAGCTCCGCCGGTCCGAGGGAATGACGCCACAGAATCGTATTCGTGGCATCGTCGATGGCGACGATTGTGCCCGATCGAAGGCCGACGACGACGAGATCTTGATCGTCGTAGCGCGCCGCCCCTACCAATTCGCCCCAGGGTTCGTCGGCGACGATCTGTGTCTGAATGCTACCCTGCTGGCGGTCCAGGAATACAAGTCGTCGTCCCTCGGTGGTGACCAATAGGGAGTCGGAGATCGGCAGGGCTTGGCCTGCATGAGGCTGATCAGCAACGTCGTGTCGCCATCGCTCGGTTCCGTCGAGTAAATTCAGGCATCGGATGGCCCGGGAGCTGGAGAGGGTGACGCTGTGTGAGGTCAGGCTCATGGCTGCGAAGTCAATCCGCTCATCGGACAGGCTCCAACAGCGATGGGGAAAGAGGGTGTGGATAGAGGAGATGGGCCAGGGAAATTGCGGTCCCTCCGGCGGTGAGAGCTCGGCCGGTTCGATGTGTCCCAGGCGGCGCAGATAATCTTCGGGGCGGTCGTGGTATAGATTGTTGCTGCACAGATCGCGGTGCCACTGGCGAAGTTTCTCCACCTCGTCTTTGAAGTCGATAAAGCGGTGGTTGACCTCCAGATGAGGGTTGATGGCGAGAAGGTCCTGTACGAAGAGCTCGGCGATGGAGACGAGAATATCGAGGCAGTCGGCGGGATCGATGGTGCACTGAAAGCGTGCGCCGTCGGGATCGGAGCGGGCGTCGAGGATCCAACGCGATCCCTCGCCGGTGACCGCCAGATCGATGTGGGCCAGCGGCTCATCGAGGACGAAGGGGGCGTGAGCGTGGCTCTCGAGTTGATTGAATAATTGGCGGGTGCGATCGAGGAGGCTGTGCATGGCCAAAAAGGGATAATCGGCGCAGAGGATGAGTTGACGGTCGTAGAACTCGGCCTCCAGGGTGCCGGCGAATAAGAGCGAATGCAGATCGAAGACGTGTTCGCCGCGGTAGTTGTGCAGCGCAGTGTCGAAGACGTGGATCCGATAACCCAACGAGAGGCCACCGGCAGACGAGGTGGTTGCCCGTCGAGAAGTGTTCTCGGTGTCGTCGACGGGGGGGCGAGGGGGAAATTGGATGCGAGGAGTGCGGCGAAGCCGGGCAAGAGATTGAGAGATCTTGCGCACCTGGGGGTCGGAGGAGAAACGATCGGAGACGCCGAAGAGTTCGGTCAGAAGTTGTTCGCCCACCTTGCAGATGGCGTCGACGAAGTGGCGCACTTCAACACCGAGGTCTCGGGCCACGACCTGGCGTCGGCGATCGATGCTGTAGAGGCTGACCAGCAGGTTCGAACCGTTTGGTACCAACACCAGCTCCCAGGGCTCGTGATGGAATTCGATTATCGCCTTCGTCGAGGTCTGATCGACGAGGTCGACAAGGGAGGTCAACAGGCTCCCGACGAGGCCGAAGATCGCCTCTTCGGGAATGGAAGCGGTCAGGTTCGAGCCGTCGATGACGATATCGATGATATCGCGCAACTCCAGGAGGTTGAGAGAGGTTTCGGCGGGACGACGTGCGCGAAGAGAATGAATGTAGCGCACGTCCTCCTTCCATCGTTGCCCGACGATGATCTCCACGGAGTTCATGACGAACCGCCGTGGATGACGGCCTGACCCTCACGGGTCAATTCGCGCCACAGGGTCTTTCCGAATTCGATGTGATCACGCAGGCAACTCGCCGCCTCTTCGCCGATATAGACCTTGGTCAGGGCGTCGGGCTCGATGATGGGACCGAAGATGCTTTCGCGGAAGTCATCACGGCTCAGCGCGGCAACCCGGCGGTACAGGGAGGTACACACGACGAATTGGAGCTGTGTCTCGATGAGGTGTTCGCCCCGGTCGACGCGGCGCTTTAGGGCGTCGATATTGAAGAGCGGATTGGTGGAATCAGGGTTGTGGTTCGAGAGGGCCCTCTGGGTCTTGCGAGAGGCGGGAGGGTTTTGTTCATCGGGTTGAGGCGACGATTGCTGTTGCTCTTCTCGCAAGGTCTGCTGGAAGCGCTCCACGATGACCGAGCGCATCGCCCCGTAGGCCTCTGCCACATAATCGGCATCCCCCGTCAGCTCCAGGTTCAGAGCGCTGGCTTCGATCTTGAGTCGGTTGTTGCTCATATTCGGTCTCGTCGCGGAGTTCGCAAAAGGACAAACGTGAAGGTGACGAGGGCAATTCCGTCGCCTCTACCTCGTCCTGAAGTATACCGAGGAGCGAGAAGGACATACAAGGCGGGCTCGGGGTGAGAGTGTAATCGGTTTCCGTCGGTAGTAGTTCCCGTGCCCTGGCCCTGGCCCTCACCCAGGCCCGCCTCTTCCCACGCCAAGACTGCGAGCAAGGGCAAGGACATGGGCAAGGTTACTTCGGGCCGGGGACAGGGCCAGGGGCAGGGAGCGCGCATTCCAAGTTGTGGGCAACGTTGAGGCCCAGGCCCGTCTTTTGCTGTTGTCGTTTCCGGCTCTTGCTCCTCCCCCCTGGGGATAGTTTTGGCCCAAATCTCATTCGCCCATGTGAAGTAACATCGGGCCAGGGCCAGGGCCAGGGACCGGGCCGGGGCCAGGGGAACGGCCACACTGAGTTCTACAATCGATCAAGGTGAATCACACCCTCGGGACACCGAGAAGGCAGAACGCAGATTGCAGAAGAGGGCCAGATTCGTCATTTCTTTCGAATGAGGGCGAAGGAACGGGCCGATCGGCGGTTTGATGAGGGGGAGATTCGAGGATCTTCGAGGGGGGAGACGAAAGATTTTTCGCAAAATGTCGACAACAGAAAAGAGGGGGCATTGGCGTCGTCGGCATGTGAGCGGTCGGTGACGGACAAAAATCGATGGGTGCAGTTAACACGGAATTCGGAGGAGAGATGTCTTCAATCGATGGTGTAGGTGGACCATCCCCTTCGCAGGGGATGGGATCGCAACAAGGGGCCGCTGGAGCTGCCAAGGAGAAGTCCGATGATGGCGGCGGGTTTCGATCGGCGATGTCACGGGCAGCAGGAGGAGCGGTATCGGGGGTCGGAAAGGCCGCCGACGTGGTCCCTGGAGGCAAGGCCGTCGGAGCTGCGGCGCGGCTGCTGGGAGGATCGTCGGATGGGATGCCGGGGGCTCAGGACGATCAGATGGACAAGATGTTCGAGATGCAGAAACAAAGCCAGATGTTCAATCTTCAATATCTGGAGCTTCAGAACGAGATTCAGGCAGACAATCGGCAATTCTCGACGCTGAGCAATCTGATGAAGGTGAGGCACGATACGGCGAAGTCGGCGATCAATAATATGCATGCCTGATGCAGGTGTCGCTACCGATGGGTGTGAAGAAATTGCAGTCGTGATTTCGAGGAGAAGAATGATGGAAGAATTCGAGTGTAGCGATGCCGAAGCAGTGGCGAGGCAATGGCTCAAGAGGGCGTACGTCCTGCTGGAGGCGGGGAAGTTGGAGGAGGCCCTTTCGGCCTGTGAGACGGCGACTGAGCGAGCCGACGATCCGGTAGTGCCGCAGTCGATCCACGGAGCGATGTTGACGGCCAGCGGCAGGCCCGTAGAGGCGATGCGGCTGTTGATGCAGGTGCATCGGAGAAATCGGGACGCCATATTGCCCGTATTGTATCTGGCCGAGGCCTGCTTTCTGGCCGGTCGCCATCGTCGCGCATGGAAGATGCTCGACAGCGTCGACGCCGAAGAGTTGGCCGAAAGTCCCTGGGGGGAATTTGCACGCCAGTTGCGTCAGACCTGGGAGGAGCTCGGCGAACTCGGCGACATCCCGCAACCAAAGACAATTCCCATCGGTGATGACGCAACCGAAGGCAAATGAACACGAGGAGTGTCGATGAATATCGGATTCATGGACGGCAGAATGCCCCACGACGCCGCCGCTCGGTTGGCCCAGGGGATGGCGGAGCGAGTGCGCGTTGCTCATCAGGAGGCTGCGCAGGACTCACAGCCGAAGAGGGCGTCGTCGAGTTCGGCGACGCCGAAAGTGCGAGATGAACTACAGGTCGGCGATGGTGTGGGCGTCGAATTGCGTAGAGAACTCGAAGAGGTCGTCGCCGATGTGATCGCGCCAGATGCCTCGGAGCCCGAGGACCTGGTGGGGGAGGTCATCGACAGGGTGGTCACGGATCGCATGGAGCGCTCGAAGTGGGGGGGCGATGAGCACCATCGGCGCCAGATTACAGACGCGATGCGTCACGACCCGGTGGTGGTGGCAGAGATCGACGATCTTCTTCGCGATATTGCACGAGATCTTGCGCTTCAGCAGTCCTGAAAGACACCGGGGGGATGGCGAAGCCATGGAGAGAGGAAGCTTGCTTATTGATGGTGAAGAGGGCTATGGTTTGGGCGCTCGATCACAGGATTACTCGAGCTGCTGACAGCGATGTCCAAATCCCTCTGCGAAGATAATATGCATCCTCTGAGCATGTCTTCTTTTCTCGTCGGTCCCTGTTCCACGTGTGCCGTGGAGAAGGTCTTGACGGTAAAGAGATGGAAGGGCGATGATCTCGTCGAGGCTTGTTTTCACTGTGAGACGGTGATGACTGGCGCCGAGTTGACCTGGATCGGACCCCGGGAGTTGCTAAGGTTGGGGTATTCCATTGTCGGCCTGGACGACGAAGGCTGTGATTCCCATGGTGGGTGTCGAGGTCGGGAGTGCGGGGTGCGACAACCTGCCGGTTGAGACAACGACTCGACTCCGGATGAGAGCCGGTGGTGAGTGACCAAAAATCTTGAGGAGGCACGA
>SLPW01000584.1 GCA_007131755.1 Myxococcales bacterium
CGAGGCGACCGTCTTTTCGATAGGTTTCGCCGAGGTTGTTGAGGCATTGGGCGACGTCGCGAAAATCACCGTGTTCTTCGAAGACCCGACGAGCGTCCTCCAATAACTCGCGAGCCCGGTCGGTGTCGTCGAGGACGGTGTACAGCGTGCCCAGTGCCTGCTCGGCGCGGGCCAGATCCAGCGGGTGGTCCAGGCTGGAGAAGAGTTTGACCGAGCGAAGATAGGCCCTTTCGGCGTCGTGGTAATCCCCCGCCCAGTAGTGGAGGTCGGCCAGGGTGGACAGGCTCAGAGCCCGGCCGTGGGCGTTGCCGGCGAGTTGGAAGAGGTGCAGGGCTTCCTCGATATAGCGCATTCCCGCGGTGAGGTCGCCGCGGCTGTTGGCGACGTCGGCTCGGCGAAGCAGGGCGTCGGCCCGTAGATTTGGCTCGTCGTGTCGATGAGCGACTTCTTCGGCCCTGGCGAGCAATTCATCGGCCTCGGTGGTCTTCTGAAGGCGGTTTAAGGTGCGGGCCTTTTCAATCCAGCCCCGAACCCTTTGAAGGTCGTCGTCGCCGGCTCCCAATTCGTCGAGGCTGCGCTCGTAGTGGCGGTAGATTTCGTTGCCCAACTCGAAGTCACATCGGATGCGACACTGAGACATGGCGCGCAGGAGAGGTTCGACGGCCAACTCATATTCTTTGGCGGCCAGGTAGTGCCTCGCCAGGCGGATGGCCAACCCCGGATGGTCTTCGGGATAGACGCTCTCCAGGGCGCGGGCACATTGCACATGATGGTCGCTGAGCCGGTCACATTTTTCGGCGATGTGCAGCAAGGTGTCGCGAAAGGCCTGGTGGGTGAAGCTCCATCCCCCGGAGGTCAGAGTGGCCAGATCGTTGGTCATCATGGACTCCACGATCAGCAGGGGAAGCCGAATATTTTGTCCGGTGCAGACGGTGGACCACTCGGCGCGGCGCACCTCCGTACCCAGCACAGCGGCCAACTCGAGCGCCAGCAGGGCATCGCTGGGCTCATCGTCGAGATCCTGTCCCACAAGCTTTTTGAGGCGGTCCAGAAAGACCTCTTGAAGGTCGGCCGGAAGCGGGGCCTCTTCCCCGCTTCGCAGGCGAAAGCCCTTTTCGCCAAGCTCCAGGACCCCGCGCTGGACCCAGTCCTCTACGAGTTGAACGGCGTAGAGGGGGTTGCCGCCGGTGCGCTCGGCGACCTGGTCGACCAGATCCTCTTCCAGGCCGAGGATGCGCTCCACCAGCAGACGGTGGTCATCGGAGGCCAGGGGGCCGACGGAGATGGATTCGCTTCGCTCGTGGGCTTTGAGATGGCCGATCTTCTCGCGTGCTGCCGGACGATCGACGAGGGCATCCTTCTGCAGGGTGGCGATGACGAGCAGTGGCAGAGAGCGATCCTGCGGGCTCTCCAGGAGGTATTCCATTGCGTTGAGGGCGTCGTGGCCCCACTGAAGGTCGTCGAGAAAGAGGATCAGCGGCCGGTGCCGGCCCAATCTCTCCAGATAGCGGAAGATCACGCTGTAGCGCTCCCGGGGCGATTGGAAGCGAATCCGGGCGTCGTCTTCGCGATAGTCCTCGATGACGGCGGGGGCGATGATCTCGGTCATGGCCAGGCAGTCGTGGAGAGCGTCGGGATCGAGGTCGCGCGAGCGCAGGCGCTGACGGGTGCGCTCCAGAAGTTGGTCACGCTCCAAGCCGTTGCATCGAAGATGGCGGGCGAACATCGCCCCCAGCCCCTCATGGGAGCCCCCCATCGGGCTGTGGGAGGCATATAGGGGCGTGGCTGCGCCCAATTCGTGAGCCCGCTCGCAGATCCAGTTGGCGAGTCGGGTCTTTCCGGTACCCGTGGCACCCTCGAGCAAAATGAGGTGCGGCGTTCGCGTGGAGGCCGTCTTTCGAAGCGCATCCCAGAGCTTATTGCGTTCTGCGTCTCGATCGACGAAGGGGATCTGTCGCAGGCCGAACAGTCCGAGGCCGACGCCGATGAGGTCCGCAGAAAGTTGCGGCGGTTGCTGGCGATGCCAATGGCGCGGGATCTGAAAATCACCCGGGGCCTCGAGGCCAATCGGGGTGTTGCGAGGACGCTCCAGCGCTTGAAGCTCCGGGACCGAGGGGGAGGCGACGACGTCGCTGATGATCTCGGTGATCCCCATATCCGTGTCCGGCGCAACCGGTGCGGTGCTCTCGTCGAGGGTAGCCGTGAATTCCAGGCGCGGATGGTCGTCCGGTCGCCGCGATCCCGGGGGGGTTCCCAGGGCGAAGAGAGCTCTTGCGGCGTCGGCTGCGCGCTGAAAACGATCGGCCGGGTTTTTGGCCAGCAGTCTGCCCAGCCAGGTGCCGAAGTCCGGAGGGACGTCGAAGGAGGCGTGGAGCGGGGGAAGCCGGTCCTGAAGATGGGCTTCCAGGATCTGGTCGGTGTCGTCGAAGCAATAGGGGGGCTCGCCGCCGATGAGCCAGTAGGCCATACAGCCCAGGGCGTAGAGATCGGTCCAGGGACCGTGGTCGCGCCAGCGGCCCGTGATCTGTTCCGGCGACATAAAGCGGGGAGTACCGGTGATCTTGCGTGTGAGACCGTCTTCTTCGGGACTGTCCTCCAGGGCGTGGGCGAGGCCGAAGTCGGTCAGCTTCAGGTGGCGTCCGTCTTCTCCCTGTACGAAGAGGACATTGCCGGGCTTGAGGTCGCGGTGGACGACACCGCGGGCGTGGGAGTGGCTCAGAGCATCGAGGATGCGCACGAAGATATTTCGCACATGCCACCAGTCGATGCGGGAGCGATCGACGTCTTCCAGGCTGAAGGTCGCCAACTCCATGGCGAACCAGGAAGATCCGGCCACGAAACGGCCCCTCGTGTCGAATTCAATATCTTCGCTGACCTCCCCACAGTCGAAGACCATGATGATGCCCGGATGGTACAGCCGTGCCACGGCGCGGATCTCGCGGCGAAGAGCGGTGCGAAATTCCGGATCACGGGCCCGTTCGGCGTTCAGGATCTTGAGGGCCACCGGGAAGTCGTGGTCCACATGGACGCCTCGAAAGACCTCGCCCATTCCCCCCTGCCCCATACGCGACTGGAGTTGAAACGGGCCGAATTGTAGGGATGACTGGGACACTACGAGAAGTCCAACGCAAAATGTGATTGGCGCACTGTGCTGTGCTCATTGTAGAGCAGCCAGCGGCACAAGGGAAATACGTAACGATTTGAAATGTCCGATAAACGGTTGTCCCGTTTTAGACGCATCGGAACACAGAGATATTCAATTCTTAAACGTTTCAATTACGTCGCATACCGAGCGGGTGGCGTCAAATTTATCTGCGTAACGCGTTGTATGGTCGGCCTGCAAGGAGGCGGCGAATTCGGCCTCGTAGCGCTCGAAGTGGGCCCGCGAACGAGCCAGGTAGATCATGCGAAAGGCGAGCCGGTCTTCCCTGTCGTCATCGGCCTGTCGACACATCCAGGCTTCTTCGAAGCATCCCGTATCGACGACGTCCGGCAGATGAACGGTTCGCATCCACTGGCGCCATTCGTCGGCAGATTCGATATCGATCCAGACGGTGACCAGGTAGAAGAGAGGGCTTTCAAGATCTGTCATCGATGAAGTCCCGTCCGGAGAAGCGAAGGGGCAAGAGTTCGGAGAGTGTGGAGAATCGGCGCTCTCCGGAGGGATGGACCATCATGATCGGAAGGTCGTCGCAGAATTCGGCGATGACCTGACGGCAGATGCCGCAGGGTGCGGCGGGAGGGCTGACCTCGGTGATCACGCACAGGGCGCGCAGTTCGGTATCGCCGCCGGCGACGGCGCAACCGATGGCCGTGCGCTCGGCGCAGACGGTGGCGCCGAAGGTGGCGTTCTCCACGTTGCAGCCCGTATAGATCTCACCGGAGGCGGTGAGCACAGCCGCTCCCACGGCAAAATCGGAATAAGGCACATAGGCGTTGGGGCGCACATGGCGGGCTCGGGCCTCCAACTCTGCCCACATTTCGCGGTCGATGCCGCCGAAGTCCTCGGTTGGTTCACTCATCGGTGCCTCGCAAGCATGTACAGGGAGAACGGACAGCGCCGAAGGGCGCTATTCATAGTGAGGCGCCCAGATCGGCGATGAAGCGGCGTACGACGCCGACGAAGATGTCTCGCACTCTGTCGGCCGTCTCCTTGACCTCCTGATGGGTCAACTTCTCGTCACTGAGTCCGGCGGCCATATTGGTGATGCAGCTCATCCCGCAGACCTTCATCTGGCAATGGTTGGCGACGATGACCTCGGGCACGGTGGACATGCCCACGGCGTCTCCGCCCATGGCGCGGACCATATTCACCTCTGCACGCGTCTCGTAGGTCGGTCCCGCCATTCCCGCATAGATTCCCTCTTTGATCGGGACGTCGAGCTCGGAAGCGGAGTTTCTCAACAGGGCTCGCAGCTCGGAGTCGTAGGGATCGGTCATATCGGGAAAGCGGGGCCCGAATTCCGATTCGTTGGGACCGCGCAGGGGATTGTCACCGGTGAGGTTGAGGTGATCGCTGATGATCATCAAGTCGCCCGGGGTGTACTCGGGGTTTGCTCCACCGGCGGAGTTGGTGATCAGGATATGGTCGACACCGAAGAGGGAGAAGACGCGGATGGGAAAGGTCACCTCCTGCATCGACCAGCCCTCGTAGTAGTGAGCTCGGCCGCGCATGATGATCACGTCCACGCCGTCGAGGGCTCCGATGACCAGCTCGCCGGCGTGGCCTTCGACGGCGGAGACGGGGAATCCCGACAGCTCATCGTAGGGGATGGACACGGGATCACTGAGCTCGTCCGCCAGGGCGCCGAGGCCGCTTCCGAGGATCATGGCGATGCGCGGGGTGACGTCGACGGCATCGCTTAAGAAATCAGCGGTGTTCTGTGCGCGGGCGTGGAGGTCCGAGGTCTTCGTGGGATGGGTCATGGCTAACCAGGTGCTGGGGATATGTGTTCGGTCCGTCAGATCATGATGCCGGCGATGGTGGCTGTCATAAAGGCGGCGATGGTGCCGCCGATCATGGCCCGAAGGGCGATCTTGGCCAGATCGTCTTTGCGGCTGGGGGCGATGCCGCCGATGCCGCCGAGCTGAATGCCGATGGAGCCGAAGTTGGCGAAGCCACACAGGGCGTAGGTGGCGATGATGACGGAGCGTTCTTGAAGGACGACGTCCGGGTCCAACAGAATCTGTTGGAGGCTGGCGTAGGCGACGAGTTCGTTGATCACCATCTTCTCGCCAAGGAGGCGTCCGATGGTGTGGCAGTCCTCTACGGGGACGCCCATGATGAAGGCGAAGGGCCAGAAGATCCATCCGAAGATGTCCTGCATGGTGATTACGGGCGAAATCCAGGCCTCTGTGGCGGAGCCGAAGAGGCCCGCCCACAGTCCCGAGAACCATCCATCCGAGGAGCCACCGAGAGCGGCCTGCATCTTGGCGGCGCAGTCATAGACGTCATCGTCCAATACGAGCTTCGGATCGCAGCCGTCGGGGATGGTCATCTCTTGTTTGACGTATTCAGCGGCCATTTCGGTCAACAGGCTCTGATTATACCACAGGCTGGGCAGACCGATGATGTAGTTGAGCATGGCGATGAGGGCGATGAACGCCAGGAGCATGGCGCCTACATTGAGGGCTAGCTTGAGCCCTTCGGCGGCGCCTCGACTGGCGGCTCCCAGGACGTTGACGTCCTCCTTGATGGTCGTGACGTCGAGCTCGCCCATCGTCTCCGGCGTCCCTGTCTCCGGATACATGATCTTGGCCACCACCAGGGCGGCGGGGGCGCTCATGACGGAGGCGGCGATGAGGTGACCGGCGATATCGGGGAAGGTGGCGTCCAGCATCCCAACATAGATGGCGAGGACGCCGCCGGCGACGGTGGCGAATCCACCGGTCATGACCACCATCAGCTCCGATTCGGTCATCTTCTCCACGAAGGGTTTGATGACCAGCGGAGCCTCGGTCTGTCCGACGAAAATATTGGCCGCCGCCGACGTGCTCTCGGCGCCGGAGATATTCATCGTCTTCTGCATGATGATGGCGAATAACTCCACCAATTTCTGCATCACCCCCAGGTAATACAGAATCGTCATCAGAGAGCTGAAGAAGATGATGGTGGGTAAGACGGCGAAGGCGAAGTTGATCAGCCCCGGTTCCCAATCGTTGGTGACGAAGCTGCTGAAGATGAAGGCAGATCCGTCGTCGGTGAACTGCAAAAGCTTGGCCACGGCTTCGGTGGCCACGGCGAAGGCAAATTCCCCGCCGGGGACGAAGAAGATGAAGACGGCGAAGGCGAGCTGAAGGCCGATGCCGACGGCGACGAGCCGCCAATTGACCTTCCTGCGGTTATTCGACAGCAGCCAGGCCACGAAGAGCAGAGCGAAGATGCCGAAGAAGCTCACCAAGCGCTGCCACAGGGGGGTGTCCTGGCCCAGATCGCCGAGTTCGATGATCTGGGGGCCGGCGTCTTCTGCGCTCTCTTCTTCGGCCTCCTCTTGCGCCGCCTCGTCGGTTTCACTGTCGTCGTCGGTGGCCAGTCGTTGGGCGACGCGGTCGGCCAATTCGTCGAGCTCCTCTTCGCTCGGAGGGCCGCGGGCGGTGGGCTCGTCGCTTTCTTCCGGAGCAGCATCGGCCTCCTCGTCGATGGGAACGGAGTCGTCGGAGTCCGTCTCGTCGCCCGCCTGGGGTTGCGCTTCATCAGCCTCCGGGGATATTTCTTCTGCAGGCTCTTCTTCGGCGACCTCCTCGTCGTCGCCCGCCTGGTCCTGCTCCTCAGCCGTCTCCTCAGCCGCCGTCGTCTGGGCCGACCCGGTGATGAATCCGATGACGATGATCCCGCTACAGAAGATGAAGACGAACCAGGCCAGGAGGGCAAAAAGCCGCTGGGTGGCCTGTCCTTTGAAGCTGTTCATGCCGGCGCCTCGACTTCGAGAAATAGAAAGCGGCGCCAGTGTATGGTGAAGTGCGGAGGCTGGCAATAGGGGGCTTAGTCGAAGAAATCGACGTAATCGCCGCACTGTCGGCGTTGGTCTGTGGTGTCGTATTCGGACGGCGGCATCGAGCAGTCCAGGACTTTGTCGGAGTCGCCGCAGATATTGGAGGGAGGTTCCACGAGGAGTCGGGCGATGTTTCCATGGCGCTCGGATTCCTCGATCATGCGAAGGGGATCGACCTCGGCCTCCAGCCACACCTCGCCAAGATCGGCGACTTCCGACGGGGTGCCGACGATGATGACCTGACCGGGAAGCCCCTTGTCATAGGTGTCGCGCCATCCCTGGGTGACGCCCTGTTCGGTGGTGTCACAGACGGGGGGATCGAGGAAGAGGGCCGACTGGCCTGCGTAGAAGTCCATGACGTCGCCGTCGAAGGGGTCGAGGTCGTGGAGACAGTACGAGATCTTGACTCCCTCGTGGACCACGCATCCGGAGGAGCGGCCGTCTACGTCGCGGCAGTCGTCGGTGGGGGTGACGAAGCGCATGGCGAACCAGTCCATGAAGTGAATGTGGTCGTGGTCGTCGAAAAATTCGAAGGTTCCGCTGGGAATGGTGCGGCTTTCGACGCTGCCGTCGCTCCATTCGATATGCTGAAGGACCTGGCCGCCGCCATCGGGGATGGCTTCGAGGTGAAAGGGGCCGTGGCCGATATTGACACCACCGAGGCGCACGCGAAAGCCGATCAATTCGTCTACCGGGGCGTCGGGCGGAAGAAGTGCGCATTGCCACTGATTGTCTTCCAACTCTCGGGGGTCGGTGATCAGGTTCGGCGTCTGGGGATAGGCCTCGTCGTCGGGCCACAATTCGAAGTCCTGGCGGTGGCATCGAGCGTCCTCTGCGGCGGCACATTCGGAAGCGCAGTCTCCGGCGGAGTGGCCGGGATGGAGGCGATAGAAGACACCGGGCTCGTAGCCCGAGCGTTCGACGACGTAGCGGTACCACTGATGGGCGCTCAAGGTGGCGACCTGGTCGTCTGTGCACATCGACTCCTGGGAGGCGAATTCGTAGTTGATATCGCCGGAGGTCGACGACGTGGTGGTGGAGATGTCGGGATCGTTGGAGCGAAAGCCGGACTCCCAGAACCAGCTGAAGTTGCTGCCGCCGGGAGGAGGCCAGGAGTAGACGTGGATGGTGGCGTCGTCGAGGAGAGCGCCGGAGGAAGCGTCGCGCACGGCACCGAAGGTGCTGTCACCGCTGACACAGGGCTCGCAATCGACGGTGCGGGTCTCTCCACAGGCGTCGGTGGTCTCGATGGTGTCGCAAGCTCCATCGACTTCGTCACACAACTCCTCGTCCGTCTCCCCGACACATTCGCACAGGTTGTCTTCACATTCGTGGTGATCGGGACAGGAACCGCAGCCCAGTTGGACTTCTTCGTCGCAGGAGTCGACGACGGTAGCCTGGCCGCACTCCAGAGATTGGGCTTCACAGAGTTCGTCTTCCGTCTCCCCGTCGCACAGACAGCGGTTGTCTTCACAGGCATAGGGCTCGAGACAATCCCCACAGTTGACTTGACGCTCCCCGCCGCAGCGGTCTTCGATGGTGGCCTGGCCACAGGTCATGTCGTGGCTTTCACACAACAGGTCGTCGCGCTCCGGGAGGCAATCACAGGTGCCGGCGACACACTGGTCGGGCTCAGTGCAAGAGCCGCACTCGATCTTTCGCTCATGGCCACATTCGTCGGTCAGTCCGTGCACTCCGCACTGGGCGTCGAGGCGCTCGCACAAGACCTGTGTCGTCTCCCCTTCGCAGACACATTGATTGTCATCGCATTCCAATCCCTGCGGACAGTCGCCGCAGTCCACCTGGCGCTGGTCGCCGCAGTTGTCCAATAGTGAAAGTTGTCCGCAGGAGTCATCGCCGCACAGTTGTTCGTCCGACTCCGGCTCGCAGTCACATCCGGTCAACCACAGCATCAAACACGACATACACACCCACGACACCATGGTCCATCGGCCTCGCATCGCACGTTCCCCCTGAAGTGGTGACTCTTGTGTTGCGGCGGACCCACTCCGCCGATGCACGGGTATCTCAAAAGATAAGCAAGGAGCCCGAGCTGTCACAGACGACGACGAGACAAAAAAAAGGCCGGCGTGAATCCACGCCGGCCAAAGGATGCTATGCCAGAGGTCGATCAGAAGTAGAAGCTGGCATACATACCGGAGGTGAAGGTGGCGAAATCAGCCGGGGTGCTCTCGATGAGCAGGAAGCCGGCGCGGGCGCCGATGGCGAATTCCGGAACCGGGAAGAACTCCGCGCCCAGACCGAATCCAAGACCGAAGTCGAAGTCGTTTCCGTCATATCCCAGGTCGACGTTACCGAAGATGTAGGGGACGGTGCGCTCCGTGGTGGACAGGAAGAACTTGGCCGTCGGGCTGAGTTCGAACATCAGGTCCGTATCGCTGTCAAAGGACATGGCCAGACCGCCACCGAATTGGAATTGGGGGTCGAAGTTGTGGAAGTAGCCGATGGAGCCGCCCAGGGGGGCGCTGCCGAGGATGCCACCCCAGGCCGAGCCGCCAGTGGGAAATCCGAAGGACAGCGAGTGGGCGCCGGTGTCGAGGCCGGTGGGGCGATCAACTTCTCGTTCCTGGGTATAGGCGGTGCTGGAGACGAGAGCTACAGCGATCAGGGCGATAAGGAAGGTCAGAATGCGTCGAGAAGAAAACATGTGAAAACCTCCAGAAAAAAAACGAAAAACATCATATGGTCACTCGCACGGTTCCGCCGCGCGAATTCGTGACGAATGTCCCCACTACCACTGGCAATGGGGCGCGTCAACAGGGCAATTGCTATGCAGTTTGACTTGCGCCGGGGGTTGTACCACTCGAAGCGTTCCAGGCGCCGGGAGCAAAGACGAGCCAGGGCTGGAAACTGGCTCCGGGTCAAGGAGTTAGCACCGCCCAGGGCCAATCGCACCCCCAACGCAAGGGATGTTTGTTGATTCCGATATGGGAGGTGGCCGAACGTGATTAGTTTATGAGAGCCGAAGATGTGCTCCGCTTCCTGCTCGATGGAAGACGGAGACGAATGGAAGCCTGCAACAGGGGGGAGCATGTTACGACGATGGCCGTGGGTTCTGCTCGTGATGGCAGGAGGGTTGTTGGTCAATCCCGCCGATGCCTTTGCCCAGCAAGAAGATCAGCAGGAGGAGGACGTCGACGACGACGACGAGGTGATCGATATCGGTGAAGACATCGATGCCGAGGACCTGGAAGGGCGATCCATCGGGGCCTTTGCCGGAATCAATCTCGACGCCTCCGATCTGTTGTTGGGTGTCGATGCCCGGTGGACTTTCGCCTTTGAGGAGGCCGCACCCTGGCTGGCGCTGGCCATCAACCCCGCCTTTACCTGGCAGTTCGTCGACGCTCCCCCCGGCGCCTCGGCCCAGGGATTTCAGATCGACGTCAACGGGTTGGCGAAATTCGCCCTCGCCGAGCGGGTCGTCCCCTATGTCGGGATCGGGTTGGCCTTCTTCATCAGGCGAGTCTCGCCAGATGTGGGAACCACGTCTACGGACACCGATGCCAACGTCAATCTGTTGGTGGGCGGCGTCAAATTGGATATCGATCAACCCTTCGACGTCTTCGGACAGTTTCGGGTTACCAATCAAACCGTGGGAAGCGCTCTGACCATCATGGGGGGAGTGTCCGTGGGGTTTTGAAAAGGAGGCAATCATGTGCACCAATGCTGCAAGGACGTTCCTCGCGACCACCCTGGGTGTGATTCTGATGGCCTCCGGGGCCACCGCATATGCACAACCTCAGGAGCCGGATGACGAGGCGGACGACGAGATCGATGTCGAAGTAGAAGACGAGGCCGACGCAGTGGTCGAGCAAGAAGAGGCAGTGGTCGAGGAAGATGAGGAAGATGAAGTGGAGGTCCGGATCGAGGAGGATGAGCCGGAGGGCGTTGCCGATCTGGGATTCATTCTCGGATATCGTCTCGACGCTGACGATCACGGCGTCGATGCGTTTCGAGTCGGCCTGGACGGGCGATTCGGAGCCTCCATGGGCGATGAGCTCAACCTGGTCTTCAATCCGGTCGTCCAGATCACACCGTCACAGATCGCCGACGAGCCGATCTTCGATACGGCCCTCAATATTCTGGTAGAGGTGGTGGCCGAGGATGTGGCCTTTTATTTCGGTCCCGGGCTCCCCTTATTGGTGAACTTCGGAGACGAAAACGACTTCGACACCGTGACCGCCGGCATCAACGGCATCGCCGGGGTGCGCTTTGACTTCGAGGCTGCCGCCGAGCCCTTCGCTCAGATCCGTTATCATCGCGTCCATATCGGCGACGGACCCAATACCTGGATCGCCGAAATTGGAGTTCATTTTTGAGTGAGTTCGTTTCGTCTGCCGGAAGTTGGGCAATTGCCATCAACTCCCGGTGCATCTTGTCGAATCCCTTATACGTACTCGAGAGGGGGAACACCATGAAGCTCCAATCGCGAACAATCGTCATACTCAGCATCATCTCCTTCGCCGCCCTGGGCCTGAGCACTACGGCCTACGCTCAGCCCGACGAGGAGATAGATAACAACGACGAGCAGGAAGTGGAGGTCGAGATCGAAGACAATGATGAGGTCGAGGTCGAGGTCGACGCCGACGTCATCGACGATGGATATATCAAGGTGGGGCCGATTCTGGGCTACCAATTGGACGCCGACGATCACGGCATCGACGCCTTTCGGGTCGGTGTGGATTCGCGCTTCGCACTCGCCGTGCATGAGCGCTTCAATCTGGTGGCCAATCCCGTCGTCCAGATCACGCCATCACAATTGGGCGACATCTTTGGGTTCGATACGGCGGTAAATTTCCTCGTCGAGCCCGACCTCGTCGATGGGGTCAGGTTGTACGGGGGGCCGGGGCTTCCGCTCTTGTTGAATTTCGAGGATGAGGTGGACACGGTCACGCTTGGCCTCAACGCCATCGGCGGTGCCGCCTTTGATCTGGACGCCGTCTTCGAGCCCTTCGTGCAGGTTCGCTACCATCGCATCGACATCAGCGATGGCCCGGATATCTGGATCGGAGAGTTGGGCGTGCATTTTTGAGTCGTTGTCTTCTAGGCGCTCGCTTGCGGTTGGCGAACCGCCAACTGCAAGGGACGCGCTGTCGAACTTGTCTGGAATGTTGGCAAACCGAGCCCCGTTCGCTATAGGGTCAATCGAAGATGTGGATTGCTCTTTCGAGGAGAACGGTTCAATGCGACGGCAAATTCAGAAACTGATCGATGATGAGATCAACCCCTTCGTGGCCAGCCACGGCGGCGAGATTCAACTCGTCGACTATCTGGACAAAAATGTCTATATCGAGATGCTCGGCGGCTGCCAGGGGTGTGCGGCTTCTTCGGCGACGCTCAAACAGGGCGTAGAGCAGCTTCTTCGCGATAATTTCGGCGATGATATCAATGAGATCATCGATGTCACCGATCACTCCGCCGGGAACAATCCCTATTATACGGAGAGCCCCTTCGGTTGACGGGACGCCTCAATCGGACACAATCGAAAATGTGGAAGAGGCGCTGGCCGCGTTCGGCCGGCGCCTTTTTTCGTATGTCACGGCGGCGAGGACGACTTTATGAACGAAGAGAAGACGGAGAGATTGCGGCGGGCACTGCAGCGGCGAATTCTGGTGCTCGACGGGGCGATGGGGACGATGATCCAGCGCCTCGGGCTGGGGGAAGATGATTTTCGTGGGGAGCGCTTCGCCGACCATCCCCACGAGTTGAACGGTTGCAACGACCTTCTGTCGATGACGAAGCCCGAGGCCATCGGTCAAATCCACCGCCAATATCTCGAGGCCGGCGCCGATATCATCGAGACCAATACGTTCAACGCCCAGCGAGTGTCCATGGAGGACTACGGGCTCGAGGAGTATTGCCTGGAGATGAACCGCGCCGCAGCGCAGGTGGCCCGCCGGGCAGCCGACGTCGTGGAGGCCGACGATCCCGATCGGCCCCGCTTCGTCGCCGGCGCCATGGGCCCGACGAATAGGACGCTGTCCATGTCTCCCGACGTGGAGCGGCCGATGTACCGAGAGATTACCTTCGATGATCTGCGCGATGCCTATGCAGAGCAGGCTCAGGGACTCATACAAGGGGGGGTGGATCTCATTTTGGTGGAGACGATCTTCGATACGTTGAACGCCAAGGCCTGTCTGATGGCCATCGACGACGTCTTCGCGCAAGTGGGCCGGCGCCTGCCGCTCATGATCTCCGTGACCGTCACCGATCAGAGCGGCCGCACCTTGTCGGGACAGACCCTGGAGGCGTTCTGGATCTCTGTTGAGCACGCCAATCCACTCTGTGTGGGGCTCAACTGTGCGCTGGGGCCGAAGGAGATGAAGCCCTGGGTGGAGGATTTCTCGAGGCGAGTGTCCGTGGCGGTCAGTTGTTATCCCAACGCCGGTCTTCCCAACGAATTCGGGGAATACGACGAGTCGCCTCATGAGGTGGCACAGGTGCTCGACGAATACGGTCGTCAGGGATGGCTCAACGTCGTCGGCGGCTGTTGCGGTACGACGCCGGACCATATCGCGGCCATCGCCGATGTGGCCGCTCGCCATGAGCCGAGGCAGATTCCAAAGCCCATGAAGTGGAGTCGCATTGCAGGCCTGGAGCCCCTGATTATCCGCGACGACAGCAATTTCATCATGGTGGGAGAGCGCACCAACGTGTCGGGCTCGCGCAAATTTCGACGCCTCATCGAAGAGGAGGATTATGAAGAGGCCCTGTCCGTTGCACGCCACCAGGTCGAGGGCGGGGCGAATATTCTCGACGTCAATATGGACGCCGGAATGCTCGAATCCAAAGAGGTGATGCGCTCCTTTTTGAAGCTCATCGCCACGGAGCCCGATATCGCGCGCATTCCCATCATGATCGATAGTTCGCGTTTCGACGTCATCGAGGCCGGACTTCAGTGCGTGCAGGGAAAGGCCATCGTCAACTCCATTAGCCTCAAGGACGGCGAAGAGGCCTTTTTGGAGCGGGCGAAGACGATTCGGCGCTACGGAGCGGCCCTGGTGGTGATGCTCTTCGACGAAGAGGGGCAGGCCACCACTCTGGAGCACCGCATGAAGATCGTCGACCGCGCCTATTCGATGCTCGTCGAGGAGGTCGGGTTTTCCCCGCAGGATATCATCTTCGATCCCAATGTGTTGACTGTGGCCACGGGGATGAGCGAACACGACGACTATGCTCGTGGCTTTATCGAGGCCGTCGAAGCGATCGGTGGGCGCTATCCCGAGGTCAAGACCATCGGCGGTGTCAGCAATGTCTCTTTTTCGTTCCGGGGCCAGTCTGCGATACGAGAGGCGGTCAATTCGGCGTTTTTGTATTACGCCATCGACGCCGGTCTGGACATGGGGATCGTCAACGCCGGCCACCTGGAGGTCTTCGACGAAATCGATCCCGAGCTGCGTGAGTTGGTGGTGGACGTCATTCTCAATCGTAGACCCGACGCCACGCAGCGGCTCTTAGAGTTTGCCGGCGCCTACGAGGCAGAGGAAAAGCAGGCCGAAAAGCAGGCGTCCTGGCGACAAGCTCCGGTTGGCGAGAGGCTTCGCCACGCCCTGGTAAAGGGCATCGTCGATCATCTCGAGGAGGACGTCGAAGAGGCACGGCTCGCCCACGATAGGCCCCTGGACGTCATCGAGGGACCGTTGATGGACGGCATGGGGGTGGTGGGTGACCTCTTCGGGGAGGGGAAGATGTTTCTTCCCCAGGTCGTCAAGAGCGCTCGGGCGATGAAGAAGGCGGTCAGTTTTCTATTGCCCTTTATGGAGGCCGAGCGCGACGGAGCGCAGCCCGGGAGGGGAAGGGGGACGGTTCTTCTGGCCACTGTGCGAGGAGACGTCCATGATATCGGAAAGAATATCGTCGGCGTCGTGCTGGGCTGCAATGATTATCACGTCGTCGATCTGGGAGTGATGGTGCCGGGAGACGATATTCTCGATCGCGCGGCACAGGAGGGTGCGGACGTGGTGGGGCTCAGCGGTCTTATCACGCCATCGTTGGACGAGATGGTCCACGTGGCGCGCGAGATGGAGCGCCGGGGATTGGACATCCCGCTCTTGATCGGTGGAGCGACGACGAGCCGGCGACACACCTCGATTAAGATCGCCCCTGAATACTCCGGTCCGGTGGTCCACGTCATTGACGCCTCTCGGGTCTCCGGAGTGGTGGGCACATTGCTCAATCCGGTGCGAAAGGTGGACTTTCTGGAGCAAAACCGAAGCCGGCAAGAGCGCGATCGCCAGGTGTATAAGCAGCGTCGAAGTCGAAAGATGCTGACCATCGAACAGGCTCGCCACAACCGCCCGCCGCTGGACTATGAGCCCGAGGATAGACCGGAGCCATCCTTTTTGGGACGCCGAGTCGTCGAAGAACTGTCCGTGGAGACCCTTGCGGACTATATCGACTGGACGCCCTTTTTTATCGCCTGGGAATTGCGGGGCCGATACCCCCAGATTCTGGAGGACGAAAAATTTGGTGACGCCGCCCAAGAGGTCTTCGACGAGGGACGGCAGATGCTCGAACGCGTCATCGAAGAAAAGTGGCTTCGTCCGCGTGGGGTCTGGGGATTCTTTCCCGCTGCCGCGGAGGGAGACGATATCCTGTTATACGAGGATGAAGAGCGCCAGCGGGTGCGAATGCGCCTTTGCATGTTGCGACAGCAACGCGAACGCCACGGCAAAGAGCAGCCCAACCGTTCCCTCGCCGATTACATTGCCCCCGCCGAGTCGAATGTACCGGATTGGATGGGCGCCTTCGCCGTCACTGCCGGTCACGGGGTGGCGGAGAAGATCGCCGAATTCGAAGAGCAGGGCGACGACTATCGGGCCATCATGATCAAGGTCTTGGCCGACAGGCTCGCCGAGGCCTTCGCCGAATACCTCCACCAGCAGGCACGAATCGCCTGGGGATATGAACGACCGGGGCAGTGGACGAAGCAAGAACTCATCGCCGAGGCCTATCGCGGCATACGCCCGGCGCCGGGGTATCCGGCCTGTCCGGACCATACGGAGAAGGCCAAGCTGTGGGAGCTGTTGGACGTCGAAGAGACGGCCCGTATTGAGCTTACGGACAGCTTTGCCATGATGCCCGCCTCTGCGGTATCCGGCTGGTATTTCGCTCACCGGGAGGCAAAGTATTTTCGCGTCGGCGACGTCGGTCGAGACCAGCTCGAGGAATATGCCCGCCGTAAGGAGATGGACCGCTCCGAGGTGGAGCGCTGGCTGGCCCCGAATCTCGGGTATAAGCCCTAACCGGCGACGATCGACGATCAGTCGTCGCCGGGTTCGACGACGTCTTCTTCGATGAAGTCTTCTGCGGGCTCGAGTTCGATGCCTACGCTCAGATAGTCCTGGTTGAACTCCACCTCGGGGTTTCCGATGGTGAGCCACTCCAGAGTGGTCTCGGGCGAGATAGATAGATCGGAGAGCACCAGATCGGGGATGAGACTCATCAGTTGATCGATCAAACTTAGAGTGTCATCGGGATCGAAGGTGAAGACGGGCTCTTCGACAATGGAGGCTTTGAGATCGATATCGAGGTCGAGATCGACCTCGTCTTGGCCGATATCGAATTCCAGATCGACGAAGAGCTGAAATGACAGGGTCAAGAATAGGGTCTCTGTCGATTCGTCGGGGATCAGATAAAAATCAATCAGAAAGTCTCCTACCTCCACTGTCGCCTCACGCTCCTGACCAAATTCAGCCACCGGTGGAAGTAGGGGGCGAAGGCGCAGCTCTATCGGGGTGTCGCTGTCATGAATGTCGCGAATCCGACTGTCCAGCAGCACCGCCAGTCCGCCGGCGGTCAGATCGAAGGGCATATCGATGCCGTCGTCCTCTCCGATGGCCTGGTGGAAGAGACCGCTTTGCCACAGGGCGTGGACGATGCGCTCCAAGGCGGTGCGATGGGTGTGAAAGAGCATGGGGCGCGAGATCCCACCGCCGGGACTGCCGTGAACTTCACGGTTGAGCGCTCCCGGTACGTCGGGGACATAGGTGGACTTGTCGCCGGGAAACGAGATGCCCAGGCGAGCGATGATTCCGCCGGGTCCGATGAAAATCTCTTCCAACAATAAGGTGATGGTGATGGTGCGATCGAGGAATTCGAACTCCTGAGTCAACAGATCCGGATCGTAGAGATTGTCCACCAACAGCTCTTCCATGAATTCGTGGAAGGCGTACCCGATGGCCGCCGCCACCAACAGCGCCGCCTCATCGGATTCCTCTCCTTCGATATTGACCGTAATGTCGCCAAGCGACAGGTTGTCTTCGATGATGTCCACGTCGAGTTGATTGTCTTCGTCGGCGGCCAGAACGATATCCAGGGTCAACACCACCTCATTGATGGTGATATCGCCGTTGATGGGGCTGGAGCCGAAGTTGAAAGCACCGGCGACGAAGAGGTCTTCGATGGTGATCTCGATGGTCAGGTAGCCGTCGCGGGGGCGAAGTTCGACGTCCAGATCGTCCCACGTCAACTCGTGGACCTCCACGGAGATACCTCCGTCGAGCTCCAGATCGTCTCCCAGAAAGCCCTCCAATTGCTCCGGGGTGATATAGCTCTCGATGACCTCCGTCAGGGCATCCGTGCCGGAGGGGTGATAGATATCGGCGCGCACCGCCTCTTCGATGGGAGAGTCGGGATCGGTGAGAGGCCCGAAAATGACGGCCCGGTGATCGTCGCGCCGATTGTGAGCCCGATCGACGGCTGTGACGGTGATGATATTGAGCCCTTCGTCGAGCATGATCTCATGTTCGAAGGAATCTCCCTCGTCGACCTCAAGGGTCGCACCCCCCACCTGAAATAATGCCATTCCGGATGGTCCGGTATTTGCCACATGGCCAGTGACGAAGATACTCGCCTGGCCTTCGCCTATTTCGTCGTGGAGCATCGTCCCACGCTGCGGGTTTTCGATGACGATCTCCGGGTATTGAGTGTCGACGATGAAGTCCACAGAAGCCTCGGCCTGACCGGCCGTGGCCGTGGCCGTGACTTCGCCGTCTTCGAAGCTCAGCATCACCTCCCACTCGCCGCTTTCGACGGGGGCGACCGTTCCGTTGACCTCCACCTCACTGGTTCCCTGGGCGGTGCCGGCCACGTTGACACGTGACCTGCTGTGGAAGGAGTCCGCCTCCGGAGAGGTGATGACGATCTCGATTTGCTCGTCGCCGTTGTCTCCCGAGCCCTCGCCCGAGCCGCAGCCGGTCACGGCGGCCATGGTTGCCATCGTGGCGATGGCGTAGAGGACTGAGATGAGGAAGGTCTTGGGTGCGCGAAATTTGGAGGGAAGACACATGATCGCAGCTCGAATTGGCAGGAGGCAAGAGGAGACGATGTCGTCGAAGATATTGTATGGAGTCAAAATTTGACACCTCACTGGATACCGATTCTGGACGGGATAATCAATATCATGGCCGGGGCTGTCGGGGATCGCCTCCGCAGGGCGTGACAATGTGGCACGGTTTTGACGGCAGGTGGGGAGGCGCCGGAAAGGCGCAGGATGAATGGGCGATGAGCGCGAATTTCGGTCCCAGGACTTCCTCCATTCGCCAATATGGCACGGATATTGTACAATCTACCCCATGAAAGCGAGCGATGAACTTTTTGATGAATCGGAGAAGCGTCAATGGATGGCAATGAGCAAGTTGCGAAGATTCATGATGGGAAGATGATGACGCGAGGAGTCGTCGCCGTAGCGGTGGCGATCGCTATGCTCGTCGCCTGTGGGGAGAATATCTTCGAGGGCGGTGACGAGGCGTCGCGCACTGCCGCCCAGACGGACGTAGTCGTCGAAGATCAAGAAGACGGGCCACATGCCGATCATATGGCCGCGCGCAATGTGGTCATCGACAATCCCCGCTCGGTACAGGAGCACTTCGGCGACGACGGGATTGCCCATTTTAGCTATGAAGAGCCCTTTCGACAGGTGGGATGGCGATTGAAGACCTCCCGCGTCGACCAGTTGGCCTACCGGGTTCGCTCTCGAGATGGCGACTGGAGCCAGTGGACGTCCGTCGATCCCTACTGGAACGAAGAGGATCTCCATAACGCCCACGCCGTTCTCGACGACGAAGCCACGGAGCTACAGATGCGCGGCGGCGAGGCGATTGATTTTGCGGCCATTGACTTCTTCGATGAGATCACGGCCCGATCGCAGATCATCACCGGCGATGAGGACAGGGCGAATTGGGAGGGCGAAGATCTAGCCACCGTCAATCAGGCTGTGGCGCCGTCGGGCATGGTGACCACCCGTCATCAGTGGGACGCAATCCAGCCCGACAAGGTCTGCGGAAGCGTCGTCGCTCCCTGGCGCATGGCCATCCACCATACGGCCAGCCCTTCCAGCGACGGAGGCAACCCCCATGTGCCGATGCGGGGAATGCAAAATTACCATATGAATACCCTGGGCTGGTGCGATATTGGCTATCACTTCGTGGTCGCTCAGAGTGGGGAGATCATGCAGGGGCGCTCGCGCTCCAATCGACCGGGGGCTCATGTGGGAGGCCAGAATTCGGGCAATGTTGGCATCGGCATGATCGGAAATTACTCCAGCACCAGTCCACCGCAGGTCCAGCTCGACAACGTGGTCCGTATCGTGCGCTGGGTGCACGAAGAGCACGGGGTGCCCCTGAACCGAGACCGCGTGCGGGGCCATCGCGAGCATGCGGGACAGTCCACGGCTTGTCCCGGAAATGTTGGTCTCAGTCATTTGGACTGGATCGTTGACCAGGCCTCCGACGATCCGGCGCCTCCGGAGCCCGATCCGGAATACGACGTGGATCTTCAGGTACTGGTCCACGGACTGGACGACTTCTACAGCCAGGGGACGAGCCAATCCGTGCCCGACGCGTTGCCCGGCGACGAGTTCAACGTCGAGATTCGAATGAGCAATCAATCCACGGATGTCATCCGGGGAGTTCAACTGGGCTATTCACTGGACGCGCTGGGGCTGGAGGCGACAAATTATCGCATCGAAAGCGATCATCCCAACTACGATCAGGACAATTGGGAGATCAACAGCGCCGACGGGGAAGAGGCCAACCCCGATCGCGATGCCCTGGGCGCTTCCGGGATGTTGGTGATGCACGCCTTTTCACCGAACGAGACGAAACGGGTGGTCATCAGCCTGAAGGCCACGGACTATAGTCTGGGGCTCAGTGATGTGCAGGGGCTCAAAACCTGGTTGCAAAACGCCGATGACGTCTACGGCGTCCAAGACTCCTTCGGCTCCAGTCCCTCCACCAATGAAATCGGGGAGCGCGTGGAGGATTCGGCGCGCGTCGACGTCTTGAGCCGGGCACAATGGCAGTTTCAGACCGGGGCCTCCGAAGATCTCGAGGGGTGGACCGGAGATGGCACCTTCGAAGAGTTGTCCATCAACACCAGTCACGATCTTCTCGCGCAAAAGATCGACGGCGACGAAGCCTCCATTACCTCTCCTTCCTGGACCGAGATCGACGCCGATACCTATGACGAGATGGTGATTCGCGTGCGATCGCACGACGGAACTCACACCAAGGCACTGTACTGGGCCAGCGATGGAGGAGCTTTCGAGGAAGGTCGATCGGTGCGCTTTGATGCCCCGGGCGACAGTGAATATCATACCCTTGTCGTTCCCCTGGGAGAGCATCCTCAGTGGAAGGGGGTCATCGATCGCCTCAATCTACGGCTCCTCGATGGTGAGGCCCCCGGTGAGGATGATAGCGGATGGTACGACGTGGACTTCATCTATTTCCAGAACTACGCCGACGAACTCACCACCTCTTCTACCATGGATGTGGCAGGAGGAGATCCGGTGGCCATCGACTTTCCCGGATACGACGAGCCCGCAGAACCGACCCCGCCGCGAAGTGACGAGCCCGGGGCTACGCACAGAGAATACCTGTACGCCGACGGGTTTCCCGGGGCTACCCAGGAGGGCGGCGTTCAGACCAACTCCGGTTGTTCGAGCCTCGCAGCCACGCAAGGATCGCTTCCCGCCGAGTGGGCAATTCTGTTGATGGTGCTGGGATGGATGGTGTGGCGACGCCGTGAGCCCAGGGATCAACCGGCGGCGTAGCCCTCGTCCTGAGCCAGGTTTTCGAAACGGGTATAGGGACCGAAAAAGCGCAACTTCACCGTGCCCGTGGACCCGTTTCGATGCTTGCCGATGATGATCTCCGCCAGCCCCTGGGCCTCCGTATCCGGGTTGTAGATCTCATCACGGTAGATAAAGGAGATCAGGTCTGCGTCCTGTTCAATGGCGCCCGACTCACGAAGATCACTCATCATGGGACGTTTATCAGCCCTCTGCTCGACGCCACGGTTGAGCTGAGCAAGAGCGATGACCGGGATATTCAGCTCCTTGGCCACTCCCTTGAGGCTTCGGGAGATCTCACTGATCTCCTGTTCTCGAGATGCGGATCGACTTCGCTGGGAGCCGGTCATCAATTGAAGATAGTCGATGAAGATGATGCCGATATCGTGTTCCGCCTTCAGGCGTCGGCATTTGGAGCGAAACTCCATGATTCCGAGCCCCGGGGTGTCGTCGAGATAGATCGGGGCTTCCGAGAGCGTGCCGGCAGCTTTGATGAGCCGCGCCCACTCCTGTTCACTCATCTGACCGCGGCGAAGATTGGACTGATTGATGCGGGCCTCGCTGCACAGCATGCGAATGGCGAGCTGCTCGTTTGACATCTCCAGACTGAAGAAAGCGCAGGGTGTCTTGCGCGCGATGGCAGCGTGGGAGGCCATATTCAACGTAAAGCTCGTCTTACCCATCGCCGGTCGGGCGGCGACGATGATCAGATCCGAGGGCTGCCAGCCGGCGGTCATATTATCGAGGTCGATGAATCCACTGGGGGTGCCGGTGATCTTCTCGCTCTTCTGATACAGGGCCTCGATCTGGGTGAACGCCCCTTTGACCACTTCGCGCATGGCTACGTAATCGCGCTTCTGGCCCAGTTGGGTGATGGCGAACAGACGCTGTTCGGCCTCGTCCATAAAGGACTCGAAGTCGTTGACGTCGCCGTAGCATTCGTTGACCAACTCCCCGGCGGTGGAGATAAAACGGCGAAGCGACGCTTTTCGCCGCACGATGGCGCCGTAGTGACCCACATTGGCCGCCGACGGAACAGCGCTGGACAGCCGGGTCAGATAGGCCGGGCCCCCGGCGGCCTCCAGGCGATCGTCGGCGTCCAGATAGTCGGCAACCGTCAATACGTCGATGGGTTCCCCACGTTGGTGCAACTCGGCCATGGCCCGGAAGATGTGGCGATGACCTTCGCGATAGAAGTCTTTCGGCGACAGTTGGCTGGCCAGCTCATCGAGGACGGCATTGTCCAGCAAGACTGCGCCGAGCACACTTCGTTCGGCGTCTTCGTTGTGGGGGGGAACGCGCAGCGCAGGGCTACTCATCTTCGGCGATCACGTAGTCGTTCTTGATGAGATGGACGAGACCCTCCATGGTCTGGACGTCGTCATCGGTGGTCTTGTTCAGTACGTCCGAGACCGTGTCGTGGTTGAGGACGGACTGAAAACTATCGAGTTGTTCTGGTGACAACTCTCGAAGGGGTGCCTCCAGGGGGCGGGGGATGGACAGCCGTGCTGTCATCTCGGGCACATTTGGCCCCAGAGCCTGGATTTCGTCGAGGATGCGCATCCCCTCCATCATCAGCGATTCTACGGACTCGTCGATCTCGCCATCGAAGCTTTCATCCGTTGGGGGTTCCAACGAGAAGGTGCCTCGATTCCAGGCGATGAGGCGATAAAAAGCCTTATAGGGATCGAGCTCGTGATCGTCGTTGATCGTGGCGAAGTAGACCCGGCCTTCGCGAAGATAGACCTTGCCCACATCGTCTTTCATGATCACCAGAACACCGGACTTGCGGCTTGTCGAGAACAGCTGCAGCAGATCCGGAAGGGGGACCTCTTCGATGAGCCCCGAGATGGAGCCTCCCATGCTGCCTGCGCCCGCGGTCTGACCCACGGCGGGGGCGGCCATGGTGCGGTTGGGAGCGCCACGCCCCGGCTGATGGGTGGGGCCGACGGGCCCGGAGTGAGTGGGAGGGGGCTCGTGGTTGATGGCTCTTTGCTGAGCTCCGGGGGTGTGGGTGACAAGATCACGTCCCGCTTGGTTTTGTCCTCCCGGCGGCGGGGACATATCGGGACCGGTATCGTCCATCCCACTGTCGCGGTGTACCAACTTGATGATGTTGGTACCTATCAGAATCCGATCCCCTTCCTTGATCCTGGCTCGTCCCTCGATCTTCTCGCCGTTGACGAAAGTACCGTTGGTACTTCCGAAGTCCTCGATGTACAGCTCTCGACCGTAGCTCGTGATCTTGGCGTGTCGGCGAGAGACCATGTCCTCTACGAGGACCATGTCGAGCTCTCCTCCTCGTCCGATCTCGATCTCGGAGTCGAGTTCCAATGGGAACTCGCCACCCTGGTACTTACCGGACACGAATTTCAGGACGTAACCGCCTGTCTGAGAACGATTCAATTTTTCCTCTCCTCAACCGCCGGAACTAGAGGCTCGAATCTTATGTGCCGAGCCGCGGTCGAAAAAGCTGGCCAACATGTTGACATACGTTACGAAATCGGACCCCGACCCGTCAATCTACCGGGCAACGCAAGACAGGTATTCCCGACTCTTGCGTTGGCGCGACTGTATCAGACCGCCACGGGTGAGTGCAATCGACGCAGGACGTGCTGGCGACGCCGCCCACCTGGCCGCCGATCTTGACGAAGGTGCACCGGGGACCTCTGTCGTAGCGTAGGACAGTACCGAGGAAGGGCAAGAAAAACCTCCGGAGCCCTTTCGGGAATGACTTCCACCAATCTGGACGTCCATATTTCTTTCACCGAAAGAGCAAAAGAGATTGGGAAATACCGGGGATATGAAGACGTGGTTGCACGTGTCCCCCCATGGTTCGAATCTCCTTTTTCTTATTCAACTCGACGGCGTTGACCCACCCACAGCGGTGGAGAAAGGACTTCGGTTTTCCGGGGGACAGTGATCCTGTGCGCACGTGGGTGCTGGTTGTGATTGCCTCGAATGGCTGGACAAGCCCCATGTCGGGACCACAATCGGAGGGTAGATGGCTCAACAGCCTAAAAGGGGGATGACAGTGCGCTGGAAGGTGCTGCACGACCTCCCTGGGAGTAGTCCAACCAGCAGGGATGTCCTGGCAAGAGCACGGCTCTCATTTGCGATTTCGGCTATGGATCTCACAGAAAAGCCCGGGGACGACAATCGCGACTGCAACGGAGGTCGAAGGCGGCGCCAACCCATCGCCGTGGCTCCCTCGGTGCGTGTCGTGATTCCCTATGAGGCGATCACCAGCCAGCTTGCCATCGAAGCGGCGCCGGACCACCACCGTTGCTTTAAGCTGGACTGGAACGAGTGCACCCTGGGGCCCAGTCCTCGCGTTCGGGAAGCCATCGAAAAGTGGCTTGGAAGCGGCGGTAGAATGAACTGGTATCCCCCACTGGGAAGTTCGCAGTTGGTGGAGGCATTGGCTGGCTACACAGGACTGCAGACGGACCATCTGCTCGTCACCAACGGCAGTGACGCAGCTCTTCGGCTTATCTGCTCTACCTATCTCGATCGCGGCGATCGCGTGGTGGTGCCCGTGCCTACCTATCAACACTTTCTGGTCTTTGCGCATAGCCGGGGCGCCCGGGTGGACACCGTCTCGGGGACCTCGCCATTTGAACTGGACTGCTCAGCGATTGAGGAGGCGATGACACGAGATACGCGCCTGTTGTATCTGGTCAGCCCGAACAATCCCACGGGAGTGATTTACCCTCCCGAGGAGGTCAAGAGTCTGTGTCTGCGCTACCCGCGTTCGCTGATCGTGCTCGATGAGGCCTATTTTGAATTCGCCCGTATCACGGGGATCTCGCTGGTCCGTGAACTTCCCAATCTCGTCGTCACTCGGACTTTCTCCAAGGCCTTCGGACTCGCCGGGCTGCGCGTGGGCTACCTCGCCGCTTCTCCCGCATTGGTGGAAGGCCTGAGCCGTCTGTATAACCCCAAAAGTGTCAACGTCGTCGCGCAGATCGCAGCCATGGCTGCCCTCGAGGATCTGGACCACCTGGTGTCTTATCTGGCGGAAGTGGAACTCGCAAAGGAATTGCTGTTGGAATTCTTCGACGCCAGCACCCGGGTTCGGGTCCACATGACGCCTGCAAATTTTGTTCTCCTTCGCGTCGACGACTTGGCCACCGTGCTACGGAAGTTGGAGAAGCGTGGGGTGTACGTTCGCGATCGCTCCGGCCATGCGGGACTGGAGGGATGCCTTCGTATGACCGTGGGAACCAGACAGCAAACGAGGCAGTTGTTGGAGCGCGTCGACGACGTATTTCGGTAAGCGCTACTCCAGGTGTTTAAGGCCAATGGAGTCTACGTCGATATCGAAGTCGGGGGGCTTGACGATGGAGACGAGCATTTGCTCGTCGACCAGGAATTTGTCGACGAATCGGTGCACATCGTCGGAGGTGACTTCACTGATGCGATCGCCGTATTCGAGAGATTGTCGATAACCCAACTCGTATAGTTCGTCGAGGCCGAACGTCATGGCCCGTGAGGAGTTTCGCTGCAGACCGATATCGTGGTTTCCAATCAAATATCGCTTGGCACGCTCCAATTCGGGATCGCTGAGATCACCGTTTCGCAGTTTGTTCAATTCGGCGCGAATCCCGTCGACGGCACGGGAGATCTTCTCGGGGCTGGTAGCGATGCGCACCGTGAAAGCTGAAGCGTCCAGGCCAATGATGCGACTCGCATACACGCTATAGGCCAGGCTCTGACGATCGCGGAGTTCGTAAAAGAGTCGGCCTCCCTGACCGGAGAGCACGGCATACAGAACGTCCAGAGTGTAGATATCGTCACTGGCAAGCAGGGGGCCGGGAAAGCCTGCGATGACGTGAGCCTGCTCCTTTTCCAGATCACCGATCACGACTGATGGGTGCCGGGGGGGAGTGAACGACGGAATCTGCGGTGCTTCGGCGTCGGCAGGCTCGGCAGAAGAGAAATAACGCTCCACGTGATTTGCCACCTGGTCTACCGTCACATCTCCGACGACGGAGATGACCATCCTGGTGGGATCGCGGCGCAACTCCAGCAAGCGCCGGGCCTGTTCTGGCTGCAGGGCAGCGAGAGTGTCTTCCGTTCCCAGGGTGCACAATCCATAGGGGTGGGGGCCAAAGAAGGAGGCGGCGAATTGATCGTAGTTGACGGCACCCAGCTTATCTCGGCGCGCCGTCAGCCGTTGATGTTGGAGTCTTCGCTCTCGATCGAATTCCTCCTCCGGGACCTGAGCCAGGAGCATGCAGTCGGCGAAGATGTCGAAACATTGGTCGAAAAACCGAGTCAGACCGGTCAGGCCGAGGCCAAAGGAGTTTCGTCCTGACAGCCCCTTTAGCGAGGCGGCCATGGACTCCACCTCGCCAGCGATCTCGAGGGCCGAGCGTGACGGAGTTCCTCTTGTCATGAGGCTGGCCGTCAATTTGTGAAGGCCCGCGCTGCGCTCGTCTTCATAGCGTACTCCTCCCAGGGTGAGAGCGCGCATTGAGAAGGTCTCCACGCTGGGATCGCGCTGTACCAGGAGCGTGGGCCCGCCGGGAAACTTCACCCTGGCGATTCCCTTATCGTCGGTGGTGATCTTGGTGTCCACCGCGTCGTGACGTGATTTGTGGGAGGCTCGTTTTACGGCGTCCAGCAGGGACTTGTCGGTGACGGCGGGCTCACTCTCGGGCTGCACGAGCACCGCCGTGGTATTGTCTTCGCTCAGATAGCGATTGGCCACACGGCGAATGTCTGATGGGCTGACCTCTCGCAATGCGCGATAGTATTCCTCCTCAAACTCCAATTCACCGGCCACCGTCAGGTAGTGGCCCAGCTTCATGGCCAGCCCCTCGATGGTCTGCTTGGAGTAGATCTCCTGGCTCTCCAGAAGCGTCTTTGCCCTGTCCAATTCCGTGGTGCCGGGGACGACGTAACGAAAGCGATAGACTTCCTCCAGAATGCGCTCCAACACTGCATCGGGAGAGGTCTCCGGTCGGTCGTCGTGGAGTTGGAAGTCGGCGCCCACGACGAAAAGACCCGCCTCACGCGGCGTGTAGGCGCTGGCGAAGACGCTGTGGACGAGCTGGGCCTCCCGCTGAATGGTTCGATACAGGTGAGAGGCATCGCCGTAGCCTAGAATGATGCTCAACACGTCCAGTGCAGGGATGTCTTGATGGCGTACGTCGGGGATGTGAAAGCCGACGCGAAGCCGATTCTGACCCACCTCTCGTTGCTCCGTGGCCGCCCGGGCCTGGTTCTGCTCTCGCTCTGCCGGCCGCTGTACGGAATGATATTTCGGGCCCGTGAAGTCTCCGAAATAGGCGTCGATTCGTTCTTTGGCGTCGTCGACGTCGAAGTCTCCGGCGACGATAAGAGCCATATTCTCGGGGACGTAGTGCTTTTTGAAAAAGGAGACCACGTCGTCACGCTTGAAGGAGGCCACCGATTCGGAGGTTCCTATGATGGGCAGGCGGTAGGGGTGAGTCTCAAAGGCGGTCTCGAATAACAGACGTGACGAAACCCGGGCCGGGTTGTCCTCACCGCGCTTGATCTCTTCCTGGATGACCTCTAGCTCGCGTTCTAATTCGTCGGCGTCGAAGGAGGAGCGGCGGATGGCATCGGAGAGAATGTCCAGACCGCTGTCGAAGTAGCGGCTGCTCATCACTACGTAATAGCAGGTTTGATCGAAGGAGGTGAACGCATTGATATGGCCTCCCGAGGCCTCCACATCACGTGCGATCTGGCCGACCTCGCGACGCTCGGTCCCCTTGAACAGCATATGCTCGTGCACATGTGCCAGCCCCGCCTCTTCCGGAGTCTCGTCGGCACTTCCGACCCGAACCCACACGTTGCAGGCCACTACCGGGGCGATGGCCATCGGTTCGAGGACCACGTCCATACCGTTGTCCAGCTTGTATTGTGTGCGTTTCACCGTGGTTTGCTCCCAAAGCGAGGAATGACGTCAGCGCCGTATTGCGAACGACCGGCACAGTTGTAAACACGGCGATGGATATTGGCAATCATGCCTTGTGTCGAGGGCTATTTTTTTGCCCCTGATTTTCCCGGCCAATGATCATCCGAGAGGTGAACATCGGCCCGAAAATAGGCGCTGATCATTCCCTCGGGTCCGAATTATTCACCCGGTTCTTCCGCCGAGATGGCTCCTCGTAGTTTGGTCACGAAAACAGCAACGATTTGGCCCTTGTGATGGCTGATGCGGAGGCCTACGAGCCACCCGGTGATACACACCCCAATGATCGTCCGAGAGGTGAACATCGGCTTGAAAATAGGCGCTGATCATTCCCTCAGCCCAAAATTATCCGCTCTGTTCTTCCGCCGAGATGACTCGTTGTAGCTTGGCCACGAAAACAGGAACGGTTTGGCCCTTGTGATGGCTGATGCGGAGGCCTACGGAAATCACGATAATGGCGAGTAGCGTGGCAGCGACACAGGCGATGCCACATCCTGCAGACGAGCCAAATATCAGCAGCGCTCCCAGAGGAAGCCCAATCATCACGGTGAGCACAGTGAGGACAGAAGCGATGCGAGCACCGTCGCCGAGCGTGAGACGACCGCTTACTACGCAGCCATTTTCTTTGGTGTCGATCTTGCCGCGGAATGCAGGGCCCAAGAAGGACCTGGTTTCAATATGAATTCCATCGGGAACGACACTGCGGATATTCAGCGGGAGACTCCAGACGTGCGACGGATCGGGCCCACTTGCGGATTCGTGCAGGCGTTTAAGGATTTCACCCACGGGCGAGGAACTTCGGATGCTCAGGGGGCGCTTTTCATAGCTCAACGAAGCCGTCACTATGTCCATGAAGACATTACCAACGACCTCCAGGACCACTTCCACGACGAATCTAACCACAAAAAAAATCATCGCATTGTCCTCGACATTTGTTCGGCCCTCCTTGACCTCCTCGTGATCACTGGTCGCGGGTCGTGATCGTCTGGGTCGTGATCGTCCGAGAGGTGATCATGGGCTACAGCATGAGCATGGGTTAGCCTTCACGGGAGAATCAACCCGATATACGGTATAGATGCAGGTGTTGGGAAGTATGTACGCGGTGATTACGGCCTGCAATACGTTCGGCATTGCTCTCATGAGAGTCGATATGTCAGCTCGAATTGCTGTGATACTGATTGTCTTCGTCACGTTGACTGGGTGTCGTAGCGACAGCGCGAAGTCCGAGGTGTCGTCGAAAGCGGTAGCTACTCCAGTGGAGTCGGAGGCCGCCGACGATCCAGCAACAACGGAGGCGGACTCCAGCCAACCTACTTCCGGCATTGCACCCGACGATCTTCTACGTGTGTGCTGTCGATTCGAGGGAGAGGAGATACTCCCGTTCTATGAATGTGCTTCGGAGGGGTGCCGCCCCGGTGGGTTCGAACCGGAGTTGGTGGAAGCCCTGGCCGAGAAGTTGAATGTCGAATGGAAGTGGGTTGAATTGGATGGGAACGTTGAGGATCCACGATTGACGCTGTTGGAAGTGGGGGATGCCGACATCAGCGTCATGCTTATCACGGTTACCGAAGAAAGGGCGGAGCGAGTTCGGTTTACGGACACCTATCTCGACACTGGCCTTGGAGTATTGGTGCGATCTGACGACGAAATTCAGGGGCCCGATGATATGGCCGGGCGCAAAGTCTTTGTGGTTCCGGGTACGACCCCTGCGAGGTGGCTGTCCACCGAACAACCCAAAGCACTGGCCGTGCAGGAACTTACGCGACCCTATCGAGGCCCGGTGACCCTGGTGGATATGTTGCTGGACGGTGAGATAGACGCCTATATCAACGATTGGAGGCATATCTCTTATGTCAGTGAGAGGTACGATGGTGTGACAATTCTCGACGACGTATTAGTTGAAGAAGAGTTGGCAATCGCCGTGTCTCCCCACGCCGAGCACTGGAAGACGAGGTTGAACACTGCCCTGCGAGTTCTGGAGGACGGCGGAGACTTACCTGAACTTCGCGAGCGTTGGTTTGAGCAAGAACTGCTGGGGGCCCAGGAAGGGGAATGAAGTCCCGTTCACCGATAGGGTTTGTCTAATATGTAGAAACGATTCGTCGGAAATCTCGATGTCAGCTCGTAGCCAAGATTCCCGGTTCGTCGGCGGCGACGTCCTTGCAGCTAATGGGTGCGCACTGCCTCAGTTGGACCGTGCCGGCGGGAAATTTCACTCGTTTTCGCTTCCTTATGGACTTTCCGCGATTTTTTAGCCACCGCTCACGGCAGCTCTCGTAGGTTTCGCAGAAACCGCGATAGATATCCTGGGCGGCGGCACGTAATTCCGCATCTTTGGTGGCGAAACGAGGTATGAAGCGTGAGGACGACTCCTCTCCTTTCGGGCTGTCCATGGGATCTTGGGCAAGTACGAACGTAGAGCCACAAAATGAGATCTTGGCGTTTTCGCGGCGCTTGATGAGCTTGTCCTCTTCTTCTTTCAGTCGTTTCTGGAAGTA
>SLPW01000476.1 GCA_007131755.1 Myxococcales bacterium
GCGCCCGTATTTCCGAGAAGTTCGATGTCCAGGGTGCTCTGGAAGGGATCGTTGCTCTCGATGCGCACGTTTCCGTAGCTGGGGTCTTCGTCGTCGGGGGTGAAGATGACACGCATGAAGATACCTTCACCGGGCTCGAGGACGGTGGGGGCTTCCGTGCGGTCATCACTGCGCGGCTGGGGCATGTCGCCGCCGTCGAGCTCCTCGAAGAAGGAGATGGCGTAGTCTTGTTGACCGTCCGTGACCTCGATGCGCGAAATGTCCAGGGTGCCGCCGCCGATATTGCGAAGCTGTACGTAATTTTCATCCAGTCCGTCCGGGGGAGCCTGGAAGGGGACCTGAGTGCGGCTGACGTGGAGTTCCGGTGCAAAGCCCTGGGTTTCGACGGGGATGCAAGCCAGGCCGTCCCCATCGCCGGGGTTGCAGGCGAACTCGCTTGCCAACTGAAGATCGTTGGTTTCGATGGTGATGTAGCCCTCGTGCTGATCCTCGTCCTGTGGGGCATACTCCACGGTCAGATCGATGGCTCCGTCGGGCTCGACGGTCACGTCGTCCCAGTCGCCCACGGGAGACAGGCTGTTGCCCGTGGTGTTGACCAATTCGATATTGGAGAGCGTCAGGTCCGAACCGCCGTTATTTCGCACCACCAGCGTCTGTTGCTGAAAATCTCCCTGGTCGATATTGGTGAACAAAAGGGAGGCCGGTTCGGCGACGAAGGAGACATTGCCTGTTCCTTCGATACTCGGGTCACTACATGCAATGCTACCGGTGGCGATCAAGAAGCTCAGCGCCAACAAAAGGAGGTTCCTTCCGCTTGAGATGGGGGTCGAAGTGGAGGTCTTCATTTTATCAATATCCTTCCTGAGGTTCAGCGAAAATGGGTGTCCTGAAGTGACGTTCCATGTGGTGCCCCGCCTGAGGCGGTTGAAAATATGTTGACGAGGTCCCTAAAACCGTTTCGGCATTGTAGAGATCGATCTTCGGAAAATCAATTGTGTCTACAGATCGTCCTTCGGCGACGATCGCGAACTCTCTTTCTGCTATCAATTTCGACCCCAGTACGTGTGGGGGTCAGTCCTCGACGAGTTCGGGAAAGCCGGAGTCCACGTACAGCTCGTCGATGACCTCCAACAGGTCGACCATGGGCCCGCTGGGGGTGACGCCGATGCGGGCGACGTACCAGAAATCGCCGGCCGTGGTGTTGGGATCGATGCCGATGCCCGGATTCTCGAGGCGTTCCTCCAACTCCAGGACCAGAGAGTCGTGGAAATAGATGCGGATCCTGGCGTCGGTGGGTCCGAAATTGGCGGAGTCGCCGAAGTAGTAGACCCCGGTGTGGTAGTCGTAGTTCGGATCGGGGTTGTCGTGATTGATGTTCTCCGGCTCGGCGCCGGTCAGATCGTCGATGTCGAGGCTCACCGAGCTTCCGTCGTTCCAGTTGGGATTGGAGTTGTTCCAGAAGACGCCGTAGGGCTCGGCGCTCCACTGGCCGTTGGGGTGGAGGTAGTGAAGATCGAGGTCGGTGCCGACGCCGTCGGCGGCGGTGGGAACGTCCCAGGTCAGCTCGACGTGGATCGCCGACTCCGGCTCCACCTGAATGACCACCTGAGCGGGGTCACAGGCGGCGATGCCGAATTCGTCGTAGACCATCAACTCCACCACGAAGCGGCCGGCGATGTTGACGTCCAGGGTGGGACTTACGGTGTTGGCGTTGTAGATGGTGGCCGTCGAGCCCAGAGGCTCCTCGATGAGGGTCCACTCGTAGGAGACCTCTACGTCGGGGTCGTCCGGATCGTAGGATTCGGAGCCGTCGAAGGCGATATTGTCCAGCGGTACGGCCAGCAGGGTATCTTCACTCCACACTCCGGAGCCCTCGATGCCAACACGGGCATGAGCCACGGGACATTCGCGGTCGACGCCATGGCCGATGACGTCGGTCTGCAGCGGGGAGCGAACGTCGGTGCTCTCGATGCTGATGGCTGCCTCATCGGGTTGCTCGAATTCGGGAGCATAGGTCATCACGAAGCTCGTCGACTGGTTGGGATCGAGGCTGGCCACGCCGCCGTCGGCCAACTCGCCGGGCAGGGTGGCCTCGTTCATCGAGAAATAGATATCGTCGGTGGCCACGAAGTCACCGTCTTCGTCGAAGACTCCCATCTGCATATCGGTGATCACCGTATCGGCGATGCTGCTGCAATTTCGCAGGGTCACCGTCTGCTGAGTGGTGCTGCCCATGGCGGCGTAGCCGAAGTCCACGGTGTCCCCCACCAACTCCAGGCAGGGAGAGTCGCTGTTGGCGACCACAGCGATGCGATGCGAGGGTTGGCGAGTGGGATCGTTGGTCTCCAGGACCAACTCGGCGGCCCGGAAGTCCTCGTCCTCGGCCTCGAAGAAGACCCGAATCTGGGCTTCTTCGTTGGGGCCGATGACCTCGGGCGCATCGTCTTTGTCGAAGTTCTCCGGGGCATAGTCCAGATCGTCGATGCTCTCGCCCTGTGGGAGCTGACCCTCCAAAATGGTGCGATCATCGCTGCTGAGCTCGTCGATGGGCGTGGGAAAGGACAGATCGAAGTTTTCGACGTGCATCCCCGTCAAATAGATATCGTCCACCACGAGCGGGGCGCTTCCGATATTGCGCACCGTCGTCACCTGGCGGGCCAGAGTGTCGGGGGGAATGCGCTCGAAGATGACCGTATCGTCGGCCACCATCTCCGGAGAGGGCGCCGAGGAGCGGATCTCAATTTCGAAGACCGTGTCGTCGCCGGCGAGGTTGGTGTCGAAGCGGATGATCGCCTCGTGGGCTTGTGCGTCCTGCGGGGCGTAATCGACCTGAAATTCGTAGAATTCGTCTTCGGTGAGCACCAGATCGTCCCCGAAGGGATTGACGAAGTCGAAGACCTCGTCGGCGCCGTCGGTGACCGGCTCGAACTCCAGGTCGAAGAGGCGCACGTCCACATCTCCGATATTGGAGACCGTGGCATATTCGGTGATGCGCTCGCCGATATCGATGGCCTCAAAGGAGATGGAGGCTGGAAAGATCTCCAACTCGCCGTCCTGGACGGTGCCGATGCCGTCGCGCTCTTCGTCTCTGCAAGCGGGGGTGGCGACGAGGAGGGCGAGGGCGCAGATGGCGAGCCATCGAAGGGAGGGGCGACCGGAGAGAGCCGTTGTAATCATATCAAAGCCGTGGATCTTCAAGATGTCTGTCAGGCGTTGCCTGCCGGGGGCTGAGCGACCTTCGGGGGGGAGAATAAGAAACAAATGGCGCCAGGAAAAACGGCCCGGCCCCACGTGGTCTGAAACGGTATTTCTCCTATCTCCCGACCCGGAATTTCGGAGAGTACAATAAGGCTGAGGGAGCGTCAAAGGTTGCGAAATATGTAGGTGGGGGCGTCGGGCAGGCTATCAACGTTGGTCGCTTGCTCGACGTCCCCTCCGACCGCTCGTTAACAGCACTCGCGGCCACCTCCCCGCCGACGGTTGAGCCGTCGACGGTCCGCGATGGCAGCGCCACGATCTCGCTACCGCTCGTCGTGGCGCCGAGGGATGCCATCGGCTCCAAGAGTCCGTTGTTTCTCCTCGGTTTTCGTCTCTCACCTCGCGAATCCGAGTCTCGAGCCGGATCGAGTGGCCAACGGGGAAGGTGGCAGTTTCGCAGTGGCCAATGGCGGGCAAAGATCGCAGAGTTCGCTAAGTGATCGAAATTTGTGTTGAATAAAGATATCGACGGGCCCGTCGAAGTCGGTGTCCGAACAAGATGCCTTGATGCGCCGGTGATGACACCGAGGCCACCGATTCACCCCGGGAGCGAGAAAAATGAACATAGGGAGCGTGGGACGACGAGAACTCTTGATGGGCCTGGCGGTGTTGCTGTGGGCAGGGCTGTGGGGATTTTCGGGGTGTCTTATCGTCGACGGGGGAGGGCAGCAGGAAGGCGAATGCCATAGCGATTGCTATACCTATGAGGCCTGTGAGTCCTATTGTGACGCCTTCGGGTGCTATGAGACCTGCTCTGAGCGCACGGCTTGCGACACCTTCTGTGACTCCGATGCAGCGCCGGACAACGACTCCTTCGGCGAGCCCGAGCGATGCTACGGCGACTTCGAGTGTGCCGAGGGAAGGATCTGCGTCAACAACGAGTGTCGAGCTGCGGATACGCAAGATCGCGGCACGGCCGGACTGTGCCAGAATTGTGAGACCAGTCAGGACTGCATCGAAGACGGCGCCCTGTGCCTGATCTTCGAGGACAGCGGAGAGTCCATGTGTGGTCGCTCTTGCGACGGCCATGGCGACTGCCCCGAGGATTTTGAGTGCCTGGCCATCGACGAGGGGCAGCAGCAGGTGGGTCAGTGCGTGCCGGAGTCACGTACCTGCGAGGCCGGTGGGGAGTTGGAGTGCGTCCAGGCCGCCGACTGCGCTGTTGGCGAGTCCTGTGTCGACAATAGCTGCCAGCCCCCGTCGAACGCCGAGTGCGTCGACGACGGCGATTGCGCTGCCGACCAGATCTGCGACGTCTTTCACTGCGTCGACGACGACAGCGTGGAGTGTATCGACGCCGGTGATTGCGCCGACGGTGAAGTATGTTTTGACGGAAACTGCGCCGCAGAGAGCGTAAGCTGTGTGTTCAACGCCGAGTGCGACGCCGACGAGCGCTGCGTCGACGGCCAGTGCACCTCTACTTGCTCTGACAGCGCCGACTGCGGCAGCGGAGAGCGTTGCCGCGATGGCATCTGTGAGTATATCGAATGTCATCAGAGCGCCGATTGTTCGGGCGGCCAGGTCTGCCTGGACGCAAGCTGCGTGCAGGCATGTTCCGATAGCGCCGACTGCTCGGCCGGGTTCGTCTGCACAGGCCTCGGCTATTGCGAGCCCGATCCGGACGTGGAGTGCCGCTCCTCGGCGGAGTGCGCCGTCGACGAGGTGTGCACCCCACAGGGCAATTGCGATACGCCCTGTGACTGCAATCAGGACTGCGCCGCCGACGAGGTCTGCAATCTGGACCTCGGGATCTGCCAGGACAATGAAGAAGATCCCGGCGATATGCAGTGCGAAGATAGCTGCGAATGCCCCGGCGGATTTAGCTGTGAAAATGGAGAATGCGTATGAGCAGTAGCCCCTGCTTCGGCTCTCTCGTAATGGTATCGACTGGCCGAAGCCCGGGATGAAGCGAAAACCCCCGTCAGATGGCGGGGGTTTTTGTTTTGGGCAAAGTACAAGAAGAACGAGAGTGTGATCGGTTTCCGTCGGTAGTAGTTCCCTGGCCCTCGCCCTGGCCCGTCTTTTCCCACTCCAAGACTGCGAGCAAGGGCAAGGACATGGGCAGGGATTACTTCGGGCCCGGGCCGGGGACAGGGCCAGGGCCAGGGATCGAGCATTCCGAGTTGTGGGCAACGTTGAGGTCTGGGACGGGGCAGGCTCAACCACAGGGAGTTCTACAACCGATCAAGGTGGATCACACAGGGGCAATAAAACCCGTCTAGAAAACCCGTTCTTCTTCCGGAAGTCCCTCGGGCATGCATTCGGGGCAGGGGCACATCTCGCGCAGGGCCTTGAAGGAGTAGATCCCCGTATCGTGGCCGTCGGCCCAGATGATGGTCACGGCGTAATTTCCGACCTGCTGGACGTCGACGACTTCGATCTGTCGATGGTGGGTGATTTCCTGCCACTTCGGTCCTCCGCCGGAGTGTCCCTGGCAGCGGGCACAGGGACAGTAGCCGCGAAGATATTTGGCCGGAAAAGGAGAGATGTGATCGTCGCTGAACGTCATATGCAGCATATCATCATCGGATTTGTACTCGATCTCTACGGGGTGTGGATAATAGCCCATGAGCGGAACCTCTTTGTGAGAATGGAGGAGGAAAAAACATTTTGTGGTGATATCGTCGACCGCTTCCTTGACCGAAGCGGCTGTGCCCTACCTTTGGTTGTGCTACGAGAACGTCCACCCGCAGGGTGAGATTCCGGTAGACGAAAACGATGCCACAAGGAGTGATGACGATGGAAGTTTCCGAAATTATGACGCCCAATCCAGAGCGTGCAGAAGTGACCGATACCGTTCGAGATGCATTGTTGAAGCTCATGGAGCTCGACGTGCGCCACCTGCCGATCGTCGATAAGACGGAATTGGTGGGCATGCTCAGCGATCGGGATCTTCGCGAATTCGTGATTCCCATGGCCTCCGATCTGGAGATGGTCAATACGTCGGACGCTCGCTTTGAGCACCCGATCAGCAATCTGATGAAGGGCGACGTCATCAGCGTTCATCCGGAGACGGACGTCACGGAGGTCATCGAGTTGATGATCGACCATCGTATCGGCGCCGTCCCCGTCGTCCAGCCCTCGGCGGGAGTGCTGGTGGGGATCGTCAGCTATATCGACGTCATCCGGGAAGCCCACGAATATTTCGAGACCTTATAGCCGTCGACAGGCTATTCCTCGAGGGCGGGCAGGCTCATTAGGCCTTTGACCACCTGGGAGGCCGGCAGCCCGGCGGTGATCAGCGCCGCCGAGGCGTCCAATAGGTATAGGTCGAGCTCGGCTTTTTCGTTGGCCTCCTCGAAGGCGGCCAGGATATCCAGGATCTCCCGCGCCGGGGTCCCGAAGTTCTTGATGAGTTCTTCTTCGCCCTCCTCTGCGTGGGCGGCGAGGTGGATCCCCATCTCAAAGTCGATATTGCCGTCGATGGCGGTGTCGGCGTAGAGGTTGCCCGCTCCGGACAGACCGAAGGGAGTGCGCTCGTCGCCGTCGTGGGCCCCGACGAAGCGCGACATCTCCGCCAATCCACGCACAAAGAGCGTACCCTGAAGGCTGGTGCCCAGTCCCAGGGCGCGGCCCATCCCGCTCATCAGGGCGATGAGCCGAGAATAGACCGCCGACAACTCGGCACCCATCAGATCACGGGCGTGATAAATTCTCAATCGAGACGACATCATCGCCTCTTCCACGAGGTCGTGGACCTCGGGGAAGTTCGACGCACATACGGCGGAGGCAGGACGGCCCTCCTGGATATCGTCGAGGCGAAGGGGACCGGTGACAAATCCGATGCGGCGCGTCGGCGTTTCTTCGTATAAGATCTTGGACGCCGTATTGATGGTATTGGCCTCGATGCCGCGGATGGTGTGGACGATGATGTGGCGTCCCGTGATGACGTCACCGATGCGCCGGGCCAGTTGTCGGCACTCTGCGATGCCGGTGTCCACGAAGATCACCGACAGGTCCGCCAATTCCTCGAGGTCCACCAGACGGGAGCCATCCTCGGCTTCCGCTGTTGCATCGGGCCACCAGCAGGCGACTTCGCAATCGCCCTTGAGCAGAATCTGATAAAACTCCGTCGATCCTTCGGGGTCTCCCACATATCCCACGGTATCCATGATATCGGTCCATATGCATTGAAAAAATGATACGCCGCTGCCAACTTGCTGGGTTGCGGTCCCCTGGCGAAAGAGGCCGTCCTTTTCCATTATGGAGGTGTAACCAAGAGATGCCATCCAATTCAACAACGAACTACGAAGACCGCTCCTTTATCATCGCCACGGGAAACCCGGGAAAGCGGCGCGAATTCGAGAAATTGCTGGCCGACTTTCTCGATCCGCGGTGGAAGGTCTACGATCGTCGCTCCTTTCCACAGCCGCTACAAGAGGTGGAGGAGACGGGGGCATCCTTTCGAGAAAACGCCGTCATAAAGGCGATGGAGACGGCGCAGGCCACCGGCTGCGGCGTGCTCAGTGATGACTCCGGTCTGGAGGTGGACGCGTTGGGAGGAAAGCCCGGGATCCACAGTGCCCGCTTTGCCGGAGAGAGCGCCACGGACGAGGAAAATAATCGCCTCCTGGTGGAGCGACTTCGAGACGTCCCCGCCGCCGAGCGCAGGGCTCGTTTTGTGGCCGTGGTCTGTCTGGCGCTTCCGAATAACCGCGTCGGAAGAGCTCTGTTGGCCCGAAGCGGGGTCGTATACGACGAGGTCGACTCCGCCGCGCCACGCGCGCCCGAGGAGTTGGTGCGGATTGGTGAATTGGTATTGATCTGGTTTCGCGGCACTCTGGAGGGATTGATCGTCGACGAGCCCGCCGGAGAGCACGGCTTTGGCTACGATCCGCATTTCTTCGTCCCTTCGCAGGGAAAGACGTTGGCCGAGATGGATGGAGAGGAGAAAAATCGCATCAGCCACCGCGCCACAGCAGTGCGGAAGATGGTCGAGTTCTTCGATTCCGTCCGCTAGAGGCTGCGCTGCGGACCCCGGCCTCAACGCTGCCCACAACTTGGAATGCTCGATCCCTGGCCCTGTCTCCGGCCCGGGCCTGAAGTAACCCTTGCCCGTGTCCCTGCCCTTGCGCGCAGTCTTGGAGTGGGAAAAGGCGGGTCGGGGCCAGGGCCAGGGACCGGGCCGGGGCCAGGGGGGCTCGACCACATTGAGTTCTACAATCGATCGAGGTGGATCACACCTCGGAGCCCGATGAACCTTTACAACCGCACCGTTTTGCGACGATAACGTGTGGCTGTGCGAGATAAACAGTTCCCATCCGGAAAACCCATGAATGTCGCAGATGCCGGCTGAAATCGCGATCTGGCCATTCGCTCAACACTTGAAATAACCTACGGATATGACTGCGGTTTCGCGAAATGGCCATCTCATCGATTTCATCTCGGCCCTGCTCACATTCGGCCTTTCCGGACGGGAACTAACCAAGTAGTGCGATTGAATGCGTTGTAATGACAGTCCCTAACGATGTCGGAGGTAGCTGTGGCTCGAAAAACGATTGTGGATCGGCTGTTCGAACAGGTGGCGGCAAAGGGAGATGCGCCGGCCCTCTTTTATCAGGAAGGCGGCAGTTGGAAGTCCTATAGCTGGGCGGAGTATGGGGAGATGGCGCGCAAATTCGCGGCGGCCATGATCGGCCTGGGCTGTCCGGCGGGGGCCAATATCAATATCTGCGGCTACAACTGCGTGGAATGGGTCATCGCCGACGTGGGAGCCATGGTCGCCGGCGGCGTCCCTTCGGGGATCTACCACACCAACAGCGCCGAGAAGATGGCCTATATCATCGATCACAGCGAGGCGAAGCTCGTGGTGCTCGAGGATACGGAGCAGTGGGAGAAATTCGACAAGATGCGCGACGAGTTGGAAACGGTCGCGCGAGTCGTCATGATCCGCGACGCCGACAAGATCGACGACGAATTGGTGGTGAGCTTCGACGAATTTCTGGAGAGCGGAACAGAGCACCTCGACGAGGTGGACGAGCGCATCAAGGGAATCGCTCTCGAGGACGTGGGCACCATGATCTACACCAGCGGCACCACGGGGCCGCCCAAAGGGGTCATGCTCACCCATGAGAACCTGGCGGCCACGGCAGACATGGCCTTTGAGGCCGTGGGTGATGCCCTTGTGGAGCCCGAGGATTGTGTCGTCTCCTACCTTCCGCTGTCGCATATCGCCGAGCAGATGTTCACCGTTCACCTGGCGATAAGCCTGGGCTATGCGGTGTATTTCGCTCCCAGCATCGAGGAGCTCAAGGAGACCTTGCAGGTGGCGCGGCCGGCCTTGTTCTTCGCCGTGCCCCGGGTCTGGGAGAAGTTCAAGACCGCCATGGAGGCCAAACTCGCCGAGCGCACCGGTGTGGGAGCGATGGTCGTCAACTGGGCCCGCAAGGTGGGCATGGAGGGCGGACACCAGATCATCGAATATGGCGAGCCGCAGGGCTTTACGGCCATGAAGTACAATATCGCCGACAAGCTCTTCTTCAGCAAATTGGCCGGAAAGGTGGGGCTCGATCGCCTGAAGGTGGCCATCAGCGCCGCCGCTCCCATCGGTCAAGACGTCATCGAGTTTTTTATGAGCGCCGGCATCATCATCCGCGAGGTCTACGGTCAGTCCGAGGACTGCGGGCCGACGACGCTGAACTACCCCGATGCGGGCGGCACCAGGTTGGGCACCGTCGGAAAGCCCATGCCCGGTGTAGAGGTCAAGATCGCCGACGACGGCGAAGTTCTGGTCCGAGGACCCAACGTGTTCAAGGGCTACTACAAGATGCAGGACAAGACCGACGAGACCCTCATCGACGGGTGGCTCCACTCCGGAGATATCGGGGAGTTCGACGAGGACGGCTTTTTGCGCATTACGGACCGAAAGAAAAATATCATCATCACCGGTGGCGGAAAGAATATCGCTCCCGCTCCGGTAGAGGGGAAGATCAAGTCCCACGGCGCCGTCAGCCAGGCGGTCATGATCGGTGACAAGCGCAAATTTCCAAGCGCCCTCATTACTCTCGATCCGGAAGCAGCACCGGCCTACGCCGAATCCAAGGGATGGCCCACGGATCTGGAGGAGTTGGCCAAATATCCAGAATTTCTTGAAGATATCCAGGCTCATGTTGACGAGGTCAATTCTCATTTCGCCAAGGTGGAGCAGGTCAAGAAATTCACCGTCCTGCCTCATGAGTTCACCGAGGACACCGGGGAGTTGACACCCACCCAGAAGGTCAAGCGACGAGTGGTCACGGAGCATTATGCCGA
>SLPW01000571.1 GCA_007131755.1 Myxococcales bacterium
AGCGCCGTCGCCCACCTCCCCAATCAAGTTGGGGAGGGTCTATAGCCTTCGATGGGGGTGTGGGGTTTTTGCGGAAAGCCGACGACCGGACTCGAACCGGTGACCTGCTCTTTACGAGAGAGCTGCTCTACCACTGAGCTACGTCGGCGTGTGCGGTGGGGGCGATTTTGGAGAGCCCCTGTGCGGGGGATGTACCTAGCGGAGTTTGGGGGGGGCGTCAAGTTGGGAGGCCGAGAAAAGTGGTGTCAGTGGGGTTTTCAAGTCAGGGATACAGTGCCATGATGATGGATGTGGGATAATCCAACGAAGTCAGGAGAGTGGTGATGAGATCGCATGGATCAGGGACGAAGGTATTCGGTGCCCTCTTGTCGTTTGGAGTGGCGGGGATGGTGGCTGTGTCGCCGGCAGTGGCGCAGCAGGATGCGGCGTCGACGGTGGGTGAGTCCGTCGACGTGGGTGGGGTCAACGCCCAGCACTTTCGGCCCGCCGCAGGGCCGGGGGGCTATGTCATCACTGTGGAGGGAGCAGATACGGCGCAGGATCTGCAGCCCTACGGTGGCTTGTTCATGGACTACCTGAGTCAGCCGGTGGTGCTGCATTTCGAGGACAACTCTGCGGAGCCGATGGTCAATCATCAGTTCGGAGCACAGGTCCTGGTGGGAATGGGGATGGCCGATCGCTACCAACTTGAGTTGCTGGTGCCCGTGATGTTCAGCAGCGAAGGGGCCTACCAGGGGATGGCCTTCGAGGGAGGCAGCATTGGAGATGTGGGGCTTCGGGCAAAGGCGACGATTCTGTCCAGTCAGGATGAGGTGGCGGGATTGGGTGCGATGCTGGATCTGACGGCGCCCACGGGTGACTCCTCGCTCTTTCGCGGCGCCGGGACGACGACGCTGCGCCCATCGATGATCGCCGATACGCGTCTGGAGACGGGAGCCGGCGAGGTGCTGGCGGCGGCAAATCTGGGCCTTCGGATGCAGTCGAGCAGCCAGGTCCACGATGCAAAGCTTGGTTCGGCGATGACCTACGGGGCGGGAGCGAAGATGGAGGTGGTGCCTCAGCTGCTTCGCTTCGGAACCGAGTTTTATGGAGAGGTGGGGCTTCGGGAGCCGTCGAGCCAGAAGAATCCCCTGGAATTTCTGACGGCCCTGGAGGTGGAGCCGCTGGCGGGGTTTGCGATTTCGATGGGAGGCGGCGCCGGCGTCGCCGGCGGAGTGGGAAGTCCCAGGTGGAGGATGTTCGGCGGGCTGAGCTATACGCACCTGCAATCGGCGGCAGTGGAGATGGAGCCCACCGACGCGCCGCCGGCTCCGATGCCGGACTTCGACGAGGAGGCGGAGCTGGAATGTCCGCCGGCGCCGGAGGGCTTTGAGGGCCCCTTTGACGACGAGGGCTGCCCGATCACTCCCGAGACCTTTGCCGGATGCGACGACCTGGATCCGGACTGGGAGGGAGCCGTCGACGAGTGGGGATGTCCGCTGCTCGACAGTGACGGCGACGGCTTTCTGGTGTGGGACGATGCCTGCCCCTTTGAGCCGGTGATGTTTATCGAGGGAGGGATGGATGACGGCTGTCCCGTCTACGATGTGGACGGAGACGGCATCGCAAATGTGGACGATCACTGTCCGCTCGAGCCGGGTCTGGGGGCCTATGACGGCTGTCCGCCGGCGGAGGACGAGGAGTTGGTGGAGCGCACCGACGAGTCAATCGAGCTCAACGAGCGGGTTCACTTCGCTCTCGACAAGGCGCTCATCAAGGAGGAGTCCTTCGATCTGCTCGACGAAGTGGCCCTGGTGCTGCGCCAGCACAGGGACATCCGACTGGTGGAGGTGGCTGGGCATACGGACGATCGCGGTCGCGAGGACTATAATATGATGCTCTCCGAGGAACGCGCCAAGGCTGTGCGCGAGTATCTGATCAACCGGGGCAATGTGGCTCCGCAGCGTTTGAAGGCCCGAGGATTTGGTCCCACGGAGCCACTGGTGGACGAAGATACGGATGAGGCCCGCGCCGAAAATCGACGCGTGGAGCTGCGGATCATCGAAGCGGAATGAGGGGAAGGGGAATCTATTGGTAGTCCCGGCTTTCCAGGGAGGAGTCGAGGTTCATAAACCACTGGTGGTCGAGTCCATCATCACAGTCAAAGGGGACTTTTGAGTCATCGTCATCGTCGGTGTCGTCGTCTTCGATCGGTTTCGTCGCCTCTCTTCCCCGGTCGTCGACACAGACGCCGCCGTCGCAATCGGTGCCCAGCGGGCATTCGGGATGGCGACGCATCCAATACAATTGAAGCTCCGTCTCTTCGATATCGTCGTCGCCGTCGGAGGCCGAGCGCGGTTTCAGAGGGCGAAAGCGGGTATTGACCAGGACTCGGCCCCGGTCTCCGGAGGAGTCGATCTCGGTACGGATGATCCGAAAGTCCATGATATCCAACAGTTCGGGATCGACGAGAAAGAGGTCCTCGAGGGCCCGTCCGATGTCGACGCGGTCCTGCTCCAACTCGTGGTGGTAGCGCGCCGAGGAGTGAAAGTCCTTGTATTGGATGTCCTCCATGAATTGCTCCGACAACTCCTGAATTTCGGCTCGGTCGGGATTGAAGGGGTCTTGCAGGTAGATGAAGCCACCGATACTAAGTAGTGCGATGGTAGCAACGGTGGCGATGGTGGTCTTCTGGGCGTTCATTTCGCAACTCTCCAGGGAACGAAGGAATACGCAGCGCCACTATAGCGGGTGTCGTCGAAAAACCCCAACCGACGCCCTCGGCAATGACGCAATACAGATTACGGAAAGATGAGGCAGCGATGCGACTTGGATGGTGGATGGGATTGATCGTGGTCGTGGTTGGATTGGGATGTGGGGAGGATACGGAGAAGGCCAACCAGGACCAGGAGTCTGACGAGCTCGAGATTCCGAGCCTGAACATCGAACTGAAGGGGGCTGTGGAGAGATCGATCTCGTGGGGCGAAGACGATCACTGCTCTTCAACAGGACCGACGGACTATGTGCTCCTGCAGTATTTTGGGGATATGCTGGTGGATACGGAGGAGCAGATTCATCTTCGAATCGAAGGGATCGTCCATGGAGAGGAAGCCTCTGGCCTCGACGCCTGGGTCAGCTATCACGACGAAGAAGACAACGAATGGAGGGCCGAAGAGTGCACCGTCGAGATCACGACGAATGAAGAGGTTGCTGAAGACACGGGCGATCTGACGAGGTATCTGATCGTCGGAAGCGGCCATTGCACCGATGATGGGGAGTTGGTGGGCCAGGACAACGAGCAAGCGGAGCCAATTGAGTTTGGACCCTTCGAATTTGCCTGTAGAGCGCTGTGGACGAAACAACAATAGAATCAATGAAGGCGAAAGAGAACTCTATTAACATTGAAAACCGGCAGGGATTTCACTACAAGTTCCGGCGTTCGAGAGAGGTATGAGTTGACGAAACGAAAGCGAGGATCTGAGATGAGAAGACAATGGATGCAATGGGGCCTGATGGCGATAGTGGGGGCGGCGATGGTAGTCGCCACGGGGTGCACCGACGATCCGGGCGGCCAGAGCGGACAGGCCGCCTGTACCTCCGATCAGGATTGTCCGGAGGGTTATATCTGCGATCACGAGGAGGGGACCTGCGTCGTCGACACAGAAGACGAGTGTGCAGACGATGCGGATTGTCCCGATGGCTTCGTCTGTGAAGAGGGAATGTGCGTCATCGACGAGGAAGACGAGTGTGTAGACGACGCCGATTGTCCCGATGGCTACGCCTGTGAAGAGGGAGAGTGCGTCGTCGACGAGGAAGACGAGTGTGTAGACGACGCCGATTGTCCCGATGGCTACGTCTGTGAAGAGGGAGAGTGCGTCGCCGACGATGACTGGTGTGCCAGCGACGAAGACTGTCCGCCGGGATTTGTCTGTGACGAGGAAGAAGAGGTGTGCGTCGTCGACGACGAAGATGGATGCACAGACGATCAGGACTGCCCGCCGGGCTTTGTCTGCGACGAGACTGATGGAAGTTGCATCGAAGATCCGGAAGGAGATCGCCGCGACGGGCTTCCCTATGATCCGGAATGTGTCTTCGACGACCGGGCCACCCATTTTGAGCCCGACGAGTTGTGGTCCTTTCAGGTCGACGAGACCATGCCCTATGCCACGTATGACGGACATGGTTCGGATAGCGCATTTGAGGGCCACCCCATGAATCAGGTGATGATGACTCCCGTGGTCATCGACCTGGACAATGACGGCGACGAGGTGCCGGACGTGGTGTTCACCACCTTCGCCACCACTCAGGAAGAGGGAGAGGACGAAAATGGTGATCCCCTGTGGGACTTTCTCATCACGGGTGTACTTCGAGCCGTCAATGGCGACGACGGCACCCTGAAGTGGTCGGTGGGTTATAAGGAGTTGGGTCCTGCGCTGGGAGTCGGCGACGACAGGCCTTCCGTGGGCTTTATGCCCGCCGGAAGCATTGCCGCCGGAGATATCACCAACGACGGGACCAACGAAGTGGTGGCGCCGATCTGGGATTATGACGGAGTGGGGCCGCTGGGTCTGGCCGCCGTCGATCACGAGGGCGATATTCTTTGGGTCAGCGACTCCATCGAGCCTTCGGAGATCGAATTCTGGTGGGGTGGCCCGTCGATCGCCGATCTCAACGGCGATGGAAATGCAGAGATCATCATCGGCCCGGTGGTCTTCGACAACCAGGGCAATCTGCTGTGGGACGGACGCGATACCCCGGGGCTGGTCGACCAGGACGCGACGGGAAGCAACTTCTCTCTCAACAACTCCTCGCGCATCGGTCCTCTCAGTGTGGTGATGGATCTCGACAATAACGGATATCAGGAGATCATCACTGGTCGAGCCGTGCTGGGACATAATGGAAATCTCGATGATTTCTACGTCTTCTGGGAGGCCACGGACTTGGCACCGGACGGAACGGAGCTGGAGGAAGGATATCCGGCGGTGGCCGATTTCTCGGGAGATGGCATATCGGAAGTGGTGGTGGTGTCGGCGGGAACGGTGCGTATCCACCACGGTCATACCGGCGAGTTGTTATGGGGGCCCGTAGATATTCCCAACGCGGGTCGACTCGGGCCGCCGACGGTGGCGGATATGACGGGAGACGAAGAGCTCGAGATCGGCGTCGCCGGAAGCGACGGCTATTTCGTCCTCGCCGTCGACTCCAGCACTTTCGGCGATGGGGTGATCGCCGATTTTAGCGATGTCGTCGTATGGTGGGATGACGAGGTCCAGGACTGGTCGAGCAATACGACGGGATCGAGCGTCTTCGACTTCAACGGAGATGGTACGGCGTCGATCATCTACAATGACGAGCTCTATCTACGGGTCTTCGACGGTCCCACCGGAGAGGTGCTGTTCGAGGCAGAAAACCCCTCGTTTACGGCGCTTGAAAACCCGGTGATCGCCGATGTGAATAACGACGGAGCGGCCAATATCGTCGTGCCCGCCAGCGATTTCGAGTGTGGCAAGTGGATTACGGAATGCGATCCGGGCCGTGCCGGAGTTCACGCCTTCCGCGATCGCGACGACAACTGGGTGACCACCAGGCGGATCTGGAATCAACACTCCTATAGCATCAATCACGTCGAGGAGGACGGAACGATTCCGGCCAACCCGACGCCGAATTACCTGGACCACAACACCTTCCGGCTCAATATGCTCACGGAGATCGAGCCGCAGGCGGCGCCGAATCTCTTCCCCGACGATCCGGACTATCTCGTCGAGGGGGAAAGCTGCACGGTATTGGTCGACGTGTGGATCACCAACTCCGGAGCCATTCAGGTGGGCCCGGGAATTCCCGTCAGTCTCTATGCCGAGGGCAATGGCGAGACGCATTTGATCACCACCGGATATACCCAGCAGGGGCTGGCTCCGGGAGAGGCGGAGCGGGTCAGCCTGGATGGCATGATCCCTTACTCCGGCACCTGGGATATCGTGGCCATTGCTGACGACGATGACGGCGAGAGCACTCGAAACGAGTGCGACACCGAGAATAACCGGCTGGTGATCAAGGAGGACTTCGAATGCATGTAGTGCAAGGGGCCTGGCCGGAGCCGGAGAATCGCACCCGGCGAGGACCGATCACACTCTCAGGCTAATCCCGACGTGTCAGTTCGGCGAAAACCTGATAAGAAGGACGACGGTGGCAATTATTTGCGCCGTCGTCTTTTTCTTTGTACCAACGACGAGGCGGCCGCCGACGGGCCGACACCAAGAGTCCGTCGGGAACAGGACTGGTTCGAGAACAAGCGCCGATTGCCGAGGTCCCAGGAAATCTGGAGGTTGCATGATCAGCTGTCCGAATTGCGGAAAAGACATCGCCGACGATTCTGCCCACTGCGGCCATTGTGGCCACAAGATTGAGGTGGGGAGCAAGAAGACGATAATGGGATTCGGCGGGGCCGTGGACGCCTCGGCGTTGCGGGCGAAGCTCAAAGCGGCGAAGGCGCGCGAAAAAGGCTCCGCCACTCCCCCTACGGGCCCCTCCTCTCAGGAAGATGCGCCCGATATGGCGCCGACGCAGATGATGGACACGGTTCCCGGTCCGGGCCAGGGCGACGTCAGTGATATTGAGACGGCGCCCACGGAGATGATGGATCAGCCCAGTCCTTCGGACTTCGACGTCATGGAGGACGAGGAAGACGACGCCTTCGCGGCGACGAAAGCGATGTCGACCATCGAGGCGCAAAAGGTCTCGTCGCCACCAGAGTCGGCCTCCGATGCCGCCCCCGATCCGAGCGTGCCCGATGGACAGGGGCCTTCTATCGAGATCGGAGAGGGGCTGGAGGTGGAGTCAGGCGACGAAGCCGCAGAGGTGACTGCCGAAGACTCCGAACCGGCGCAGGGGCAAGAGCTGATGCAGATGCAATCCGGCGGTGATATCGCCGAGACGGCCTCCGATGGCGACGGGGAAGAGTTGGCCGGAATGGACGACTACCTCGACGAAGATGAAGAGGTGGAGGATGCGGAAAAGAAAAAGAAGATGATGATCATCGGCGGGGCTGCGGCGGTGGTGCTGCTGGGATGTTGTGGAATCGGCTGTTTGCTCGCCATTGTGCTGTAGAACCGCCGCCGGCCCCGCCGCAGGTCATGGGCCGGCCAATATCTCCAACGCCTCGTCTGCCCAGGGCTCGAGCATCCCCAACTCCCAGGCGAGGTGGAGGATGGTGTAGCGGTTGCGGATATCCTTGCTGTGAACGATGGATCGTCGGGCCCGATCGGGCTCGACGCCGAGATCGGAAAATCGAAGGGGACATTCGGCGCTGGCCAGCTCGTCTTCCAGTGATTGTGCGGTGCGCAGCGTCTGCCCCACTTCCGTATCAAGACGCTCCCACTGATCGCAGAGGCGCCCGAGGCGTTGTCGCATCTCATCAGGGGTGGGATAGGCGGGGCGGGCGTGTTTTACGACGGCATCGAAGAGGGGACCGAAGCGCTGGCGCAGAAGCTCTTCGTATTCCTCCCAGGGAAGGAGGGCGTCGACGCGGGCGTCGATGTCGATCTGATCGGGATTCAGTGCCCGAAGTCGCTCGTAGATAAAAGCGGTGGTCACGGTGCCCACGCCGACCTGACAGCCGTGAAAATCGTGGGGTTTGTCGAAGGCGATGGCCGTCATGTCGATGTAGTGGCTGATGAGGTGTTCGCCACCGGAGGCGGGGCTCGAGGATCCGGCCACGCTCATGGCCAGCCCGGAGAGCATCAACGAGGCGGTCAACCCGGCTACGGCGTCGCGATCGCGCTCGGGAAGCCGGGGAGCAACCCCGACGAGCATCTCGGCGCCGGCCTCGATGATCTCCATGGCCTGCGAGGAGTGATAGGTATCGTTTAGCCAGGCCGAAAGTTGCCAGTCCGCGTTGGAGACCGGTTTCGACATCAGATCGCCCAGACCGCTGCAGATCATGCGATAGGGGGCTTCGGCCATGATATCGCTGTCGGCGACCACGACCCGTGGGGCCGTGCAGGGAATGGTGGTCTTGACGCCGTCGGAGAGGACGGCGGAGATGCCGGAGGTGTAGCCGTTCATGCTGGGAGCGGTGGCCACACAGGCCATGGGAAGATCGAGATGACAGCTCGCGAGTTTGACGATATCGTTGATGGTTCCGCTTCCGACGGCCACACCGGCGACGGCACCTGTGGTCGTCAGGGCGTTTTTGAAGGCCTCGATCCGATCGTCGGAGCAAATGGGCGACGATCCGTCGGACTCGTCTTCGACGTGATATCGCGTCCAGGGCTGGCCGGCGGTGTCCAATAACGCGGTGAATTCGGCGCCGGCGGCTTCCCATGTATTGTCGTCGACGGCCACTAACCACGGGCCCCGGGGGAGATTCTCCCTCATGGCTTCGACGCCCTCGGAAAGGATATCTTGACCGATGAGGATGGCACGAGTGTCGAGTTGTTGATTGAAACGGGCGAGCAATTTCGCAATGATCGGATACATCGCTGTCCTCGGGGTTGCGTTGGTGTTTCGATATCTCGATGGGGATGGTGGGCGAGAGTTTCCGAAAAAATTTCAGGAAAAATTTGCTCCACCCTCTCGACGACCTTATAACATACCAGCGCTCGCCCCGCAGCGGCATTTGATGGATGTGGCGCAGGCAAAGTTGAAGCCGAAGCGCCGATGGAAAGTGGAAAATGGCGCAAAAATTTGGTGAATCCCGTGCATTGCCGGGTATACCCTTCGATGTATTGTTCGGTGGAGGAATGGACGTTGACTAAACAAAACGAAAAAGAACGATCGGCGTCGGTGACGACGGCCACCGAGGAAGCCCGGACGGAGACCGGGGCCTCCCTGGAGGCTTTGACTCCACAGGAGGAGAAATTGATTCGAATGCTCCATGGAATGAGCGAGGACGACTCGCGCACGCTGCAGTTTGGGCTGGGAGCGAGTGTCGAGGCGGAGATGAAACTGGCCATGATCGAGCGCCAACTCATCGACACCATGCGTGCCGAAGGGGCGAATGCGGGCGAGGAGGCTCGACGTCAGTCGCCGGCGGAGTTGTTGTCGGCCTGGCTCGACGAGGAGTAATCGGGGGGTGGGGGGCGATAGCGACTAGATCAAGAACGGGGCCTTTGCTAACGTCCGGCGGCAGTCGCCACAATTCGGGCGACAAGAAGCCATCGCTACCTCAGGCAGAGGAGCCCAGATGTTCGACAAGATTCTTATCGCCAATCGCGGCGAGATCGCCGTACGAGTGATGCGAAGCCTAAAAGAGATGGGGATTGCCACGGTGGCGGTCTTTTCGGAGGCCGACCGCCAGGCACTGCATGTGCGCATGGCCGACGAGGCGGTGTGTGTGGGGCCGGCCCAGAGTTCGCAGAGCTATCTACGGATGGACAAGATCATCGACGCCTGCCGCAAGACGGGGGCGACGGCGGTGCATCCCGGATATGGCTTCTTGAGTGAGAACGCCGAATTCGCCCGTCAATGCCAGGAGGCAAAGATCACCTTTACCGGCCCCTCGCCGGAAGCCAACGAGGCCATGGGCGAGAAGACGCGAGCCCGGGAGTTGATGCAGAAAGCCGGGGTACCGCTGGTGCCGGGGACGCCGGAGGCCGTCGAGGAGGCGACGCAGGCCCTGGCGGCGGCCGAAGAGATGGGCTTTCCGGTGTTGGTCAAGGCGTCGGCCGGCGGCGGTGGAAAGGGGATGCGCCGCGTCGATCGGGCTGCCGATTTCGTGGACGCCTTCGAGGGAGCGCGCCGCGAGGCGTTGAGCGCCTTCGGCAACGGGGACGTCTACGTCGAAAAATTCGTCGTCAATCCCCGTCACGTCGAACTCCAGATCCTGGCCGACAGTCAGGGGCACACCATTCATCTCTTCGAGCGCGACTGCTCCATTCAGCGCAGACACCAGAAGATCATCGAGGAGACGCCCTGTCCCGTCCTCTCCGAAGAGATCCGCCAGAAGATGGGCCAGGTGGCCGTGGAGGCGGCAAGAGCAGTGGATTACGAAGGGGCCGGAACGGTGGAATTTCTCCTGGACGCCGAGGAGAATTTCTACTTTCTGGAGATGAATACCCGCCTTCAGGTTGAACATCCCATCACGGAGCTGATCACCGGAGTCGACCTCGTAAAGTGGCAGGTGCGCATTGCCGCCGGAGAGTCGCTGGACATGGAGCAAGATCAGGTGCAGCGAAAGGGCGCTGCCATAGAGTGTAGGATCTATGCCGAAGACGTCGAAAATGGCTTTCGCCCTGCGCCGGGGCCGGTGTTGGAGCTGACGGCGCCGCAGGGGCCGGGGGTTCGCGATGACAGCGGCGTCTACTCCGGCTCGGTGGTTCCGGTCCACTACGATCCGATGATCTCGAAGCTCTGTGTCTGGGGAAAGGACCGCGAAGAGGCCCTGGCCAGGATGCGTCGGGCCATTGACGAATACGTGATTTTGGGGTTGACGACGAATCTGGAATTTCACCGCGAGGTGCTCGAACATCCGGATGTGGTCAGCGGCGACTACGACACTCAGTTCGTGCCGGACTGGCTCGAAGAGCGCCAGCGGCCGAAGAAGAAGCACGGACACACCGCGGAATTGGCCGCCGTATTGGCTACTCATCGACGCGATGAGCGCCTGCAGGCCCAGACCTCCGTCGGTGGAGCAGGTGGTGGTGGTGGCTCGAAGAGCCGTTGGAAGGATCTGGGAAGACTTCGTCAACTTGGACGCCATCACTGAAGAGCAGCGTCGGTTGTCCGCCACGAAGGACCTCAATCGGTTGGAAACCCGGGAGAAGAGCAATGAGTCAAAGGCGTCAGTACACGGTGTTCAACGGCGACGAAGAAGAGCGTAGTTGGCAGGTGGAGACCCTCGCTGAGGGCCGCTATCAAGTGGTCACTCCCGATGGAGAGACTCTGGAGGTCGACGCCTATTCGCCGCGCGAAGGCCGGCTCCATCTGCTCAGTGATCATGGCTCGGCGGATGTGGTCTTCGTCTCCGATGGGGGAAAGGTGGATCTGCAGGTCCGTGGCGAGCGCCACCAGGTGGAGGTGTATAATGATAGGGAGCTGCGTATGCGCGCTGCTGGTGCCGGGGCGACGGCCGGTGACAGTCCGGAGCTCGTTAGCCCCATGGCCGGCAAGGTGGTAAAGGTCAACTGTCGCCAGGGAGCCTTCGTCTCCCACGGCGATCCGCTGGTGGTGGTGGAGGCGATGAAGATGGAGAACGATTTGCAAGCTCACCGCGGAGGGGTGGTGGAGAGCATCGAGGTCGAGGCCGGTGACGCCGTAGAGATCGGCGATGTGCTGGTGATCATCGACGATGGCGAGTGAGCAGGGAGAGGCGATGAGCGAGGCGGAGTTTCAAAAGGCATTGAAAGAGGCCCGGCGGGCCTGGACAGAAGATGTGCTGGAGCCTCTTTTGGAGCGCTACGGAGTGAGAAAGGACTCCTTTGAGTTCAGCGATGGCTCGCCGGTCGAGGAGTTGTATGGTCCGGAGCATAGGCAGCAACAGGACTATCTCGACGAGGTGGGGTTTCCCGGCCAATATCCCTTTACGCGCGGTGTGCAGCCGACGATGTATCGCGGAAAGCTGTGGACCATGCGCCAGTACGCCGGGTTCGGAACGGCGAAGCAGTCCAACGAGCGCTACCGATATCTGTTGAGTCAGGGGACGTCGGGATTGTCCGTGGCCTTCGACTTGCCCACCCAGATGGGCTTTGACTCCGACGCCGACAGAGTGCGCGGAGAGGTGGGCAAGGTGGGGGTGGCCATCGATTCCATCGCCGATATGGAGATCCTGTTGCAGGGGTTGCCGCTGGATAAGATCTCGACGTCGATGACCATCAACTCCACGGCGGCGATCCTGCTGGCGCTGTACGTGGCGGTGGCCGATGGCAGGGGCATCGACCGTGGGAAATTGCGGGGGACGATCCAGAACGACGTCCTCAAGGAGTATATCGCCCGGGGGACCTATATCTATCCCCCCCGTCCGAGCATGAGGATCATCACCGACGTCTTCGAGTTCTGTGGCGAAGAGGTGCCGAAGTGGAATACGGTCAGTATCTCCGGATATCATATCCGCGAGGCGGGAAGTACGGCCGTGCAGGAGGTGGGATTTACGCTGGCAAACGGGATCGCCTACGTAGAGAAGGCTCTTGAGGCGGGGCTAGACGTAGACGATTTTGCGGGAAGATTGTCCTTTTTCTTCAACGTCCACAACAATTTCTTCGAGGAAGTGGCCAAGTTTCGGGCGGCCAGAAGGCTGTGGGCAAAGATCATGAAGGAACGCTTCGGGGCGAAGAAGGAGCGCTCCATGAGAATGCGTTTTCACAGCCAGACGGCGGGGTCGACGCTGACGGCCCAGCAGCCGCGGGTCAACGTGGTGCGGGTGGCGATGCAGGCGCTGGCGTCGGTGCTGGGCGGCACCCAGTCCCTTCACACCAACTCCTGGGACGAGGCCCTGGGGCTTCCCACGGAGGAGTCGGTGACGATGGCGTTGCGCACCCAGCAGGTCATCGCTCACGAGTCGGGAGTGGCGGAGTTGGTCGATCCCCTGGGGGGAAGTTATGCCGTGGAGACATTGACGGACCAGATCGAGGAGCGGGCCAGGGAGTATATCGCGAGGCTCGACGAGATGGGAGGAGCCGTGGCGGGGATCGAGGCCGGCTTTCAACAGTCGGAGATCGAGGAGGCGGCCTACCAGGCCCAGCTTGCCCAGGAGCGAGGCGAAAAGGTCATCGTCGGGGTCAATCGCTTTGAAGTCGAAGAGGAAGCCCCGGTGGAGCTTCACCGGGTGGACGACGCAGTGGAGGCCGAACAGGTGGAGAGGCTGCGCCAGTTCAAGGCTTCGCGCTCTGCCAGCCAGGTGGAGGCGGCGACGAAGGCCCTTTCGAAGGCCGCGCGCGGTGGTGACAATCTGATGCCCCGTATCATTGACGCTGTCACTTCCAAGGTGACATTGGGGGAAATTTCGGACACCCTGCGCGAGGAGTTCGGGGAATACGTGGAGAACGTCGTCCTTTGAATTCCAGTGAGGGCTCTGGCAGCTCGCCGATTGTCCTCAGTGACTGTCTCATCTCTTTAGCAACATGTACCACCGAAAAACGGAAGTCTGTGCCGTATGAGTGATTCCATCAATGGCGTTCGCATCCTTCGCCCCCATTTTGAAAAGGCTCTGATTCTGGAGGAGCCCCACCCCAATCTGGACCGATATCTGGCCAAGCTCGGCATTCGCGCCGAGCGGGTACCGCCGGAGCTGACGGAGAAGAGGGAAGAGGTCTTGAAATTGTTGCGCCAGGGAGAGCACGACCTGATGTTCAAGCGCAGCCGCTTCGAGGTCGATGAGGAGGTGTTGAAGGCCTCGCCCAATCTGGCGGCGGTGATGTTGTGTTGTATAGGCGACGACTCGGTAGACAAAGATGCCTGCTCCCGTCAGGGGGTGCTGGTGATGAACGATCCCGTCAGTAATGGCCGCTCTGTTGTGGAGATGGTGATGGGGGAGATGATCTGTTTGGCCAGGCGGATCTTCGAGGCCGATCGGGTGGGTCGACACCACCTGTGGACAAAGAATAGCACCGGTCGCTTCGAGCTGAAGGGCAAGAATCTGACCATCATCGGGCTGGGAAATATCGGAAAGCAGGTCGCCCAGGTGGCCGAGAGTTTCGGGCTCAATATCTACTTCTACGACCCCAGGGAGCTGGCCCGGGAGGTGGGAGAGGCGCTGGGGTGGACAGCCTGTAATAGCCTGGACGAGGCGTTTCGGGTCGCCGACGTGGTCACGGTCCATGTGTCGGCCGAGGATCCGCGGGGGCGCTCGAACCGAGAGATGTTCAAATACGAGCATTTCGCCCAGATGGCAGCCCAGCGAGAAAAGAAGAGTCCCCGTATCTTCATCAACGCTGCCCGGGGATTTCTCTATGATCCGGAGGCGTTGAAGCACGCCGTCAATCAGGGCCATATCGAGCGGGCCGCCGTGGACGTCTACCCCCAGGAGCCGGGGAGCTCCGAAGATCCCTGGACCAACCCCTACGCCGACCAGGAGTGCGTGGTCACCACGCCTCATATTGGCGCTGCCACCGAGGAGGCGCAGCCCCGGATTGCCCAGTACGTGGCGAATACGACGAGGCTGTTCAACCGCTATGGTACGGCCCGCGACTGTGTTTTCAGCCCCGGTCAAACCATCGGGGTCGACGCCGATCAGGCGGTGACGATCCTGACCGTGGTCCACAGCGATCAGCGGGGCACCAAGAAGGCGGTGGACGACGCCATCTACGAGGCGGGGCTGAATAACCTGGAGTCGTCGCACCGCGACTTTCCGGAATACGGATTTGCCTATGACGTCAATGCCATCGATCGCCCCATGAACCGGGCCCAGTTGCGAAGGCTGGTGAAGACGGCCTCGGAGCTGACGGGCGACAAACACGCCATTCGCGCCGTACGTCAGATTCCGGTGCCGAAGAATGGTGGGTGACGGGGTCGGGTTTAGTCTTCTTCGTGGTGTTGGCGGTATTCCGGAGGGGGGTCGTCGTCGCCGTCGGGATCGAGGCCATCGGCGAAGAGGCCGGACAGGGCGATGAGCAGGGCGCCGATGACGATGACGATGATCACCATGCGCAATACGTACAAAAAACCGCTCATGGTGCGCTCGAAACTCTCCTGGGCCTGATCGTGATAGCGATCGCCCAACGCACAGAGGCGCTCCTCGAGGTTGCCCGATTCTTCGCCGACCTCCACATAGTCGATGGCCTCCGGGGGAATGGCCTTGCATTGGCGAAGGGCGAAGGTGAGGGTTTCGCCCTCTTCGATGGCTCGTTGAGCCTGTGCGATGCTGCGTTCGATGGAGGGGTAGTTGGAGGCTTCGGCGGCCAATTCCAGGCCCCGATGGACGGTAAGCCCGCTGCTGATGGATTGCTGGATATAGCGAAAGAAGGCGCCGATGGCTGCAAGCCGTGAAGCCCGGTTGAGCCCCAGGGGAAGAGACAGCCACAGGCGGCGCGCGGCGTTGCGAAGCTTCATATCCACTGGCAGGTGAAGATAGGCCATGGCCATCAAGAGGACCAGACAGCCGAAGATTCCGATCTCGAAGAGGGATTGGAGGAAAATGGGCTTTAATTCGTCCCATACGTCCGTAGATTCGGCGATGGCACGCAGGTCGCTGGTGACGAGGTTGAGGGCGACGACGAGGCCCAGGGCCATGAGAATGCCGGGCTCCACGAAGGATAGAAGCAGTTGTTTTCGATGGTCGTGGCGCTCTTTGTAGTGGGTGGCCAGATCGCGAAAGGTGTCGGGCAGGGTTCCCTGCTGTTCGGCCACCAGGACGAGCTTTCGGGCCGTGGGATCGAGGAGGCCGAAGCGAGCCAGGGCTTCGCCGAGCATGTCTCCCTCCTCGTGGATCGCCGTGCGCAGTCGTTTGACTGCCGTCTTGGAATAGTCCTGGCGTTCGAGCAACTCGATGATGCGACCATAGCCCATGCCGCTTTCGAGGCCATCTGCGAAGACGGTACACAGGGCGGCGGCTTCGGAGTCCGTCAGATAGGTCGACGCCTCGCGTACGACGGGAGTGTGTTCGGAAGAAGGCTGGGAACTCACGGTGATGCTCGCGCAACGGAGAGAAGAGAGGTCCAGGTGTTCAAAGATGTGGGACGACGCAAAAAGTGGAGACCTGCAGTCGCAGAAAGAAACGTTTCAGGGTTGCCAGTGTAACGCATGGCCGTTACATCCCGAAAGGACGCAAATCGAGCCCAATTGAGCAAAGGAGGATGCAGATGGCATTGGAACAGGACAAGATGCAAAGCCTGATGGAGGAGATTCTTCAGGAGGATTACGTGCGGTTGGAGGTCGCCGGCTATACCCTGGAGGAGGATTTTGACGACGGGGTGTGTCGGATCATCTGCCGCATGAATGATCTGGACGGGGAGAAAGTGGAGGTGCGCGGCGAAGGGGTAGGTACGATCGATGCCCTATTTGCAGCTCTGCGCGCTCATCTCGCCGAGGACTATCCGTCGTTGAAGTCGATTGGCTTTTCTCAATTTTCCATCAAGGGGCTCATCAGCAGCGAGGGAGAGCGTACGTCGACGAAGGCCGAGGCCGAGGCCACGGTGGGGATCGTCAACAGCGAGGGAAAGGAGTTCGTCTTTCAATCCAAGGTTCCCTCCGTAAGCCGGGCCGGAGTGCAGGCCACGGTGGAGGCCACGGAGTATTTCGTCAATAGTGAGCGCACCTACGTGCGTCTGCACGAGATCCTGGAGCATTATCGAAGCGAGGGGCGTACCGATCTGGTGGAGAAATACACGGATCTGATGAGCCAGGTCGTCCAGAATACCTCCTACTCGGAAGTGGTGGAGCAGATCCGGGAGTCCATGAAGTGAGTGGCCGCCGGCGGTGGGTGATGGGGAATGGATCAATGGCCGGTGGTGGGCGGTGGCGGTCGAGGCTGGGAGGCATCCACCGCCGATTGTTGGTCAATTTATGGACTCGGCACTGGCGATCGAATCTCAGGTGCGTAATATTGGGCCCGACAAATCCACCGAAAGGAGCTGAATTTTGCTCTTCGCCAGGGCGCGAATGAGCAAATCGGGAGCCTGAAATAGACACGCATATTGCAAGGGCACGACCATGGTCCAGAATAAAGACACCACGAGGGAGGGAATCGAGGCGGTTCCCGACGAGGCACTGGAATACGGCCCTCCCACCGAACGACAACGACCGCTGATCCTGATCGCCGACGACGACAGCGAACTTCGCACCATGTTGCGGGCTCATTTTACGTCCAAGGACTGCGATCTGTTGGAGAGCATCGACGGAGCGGATACGCTGGAGCAGATCATCACCCATCGGCCGAATCTGGTGATTCTGGACGTGATGATGCCGGAGCTTACGGGTTGGGAGATCTGCAAATACGTCAAGCAGCGCGAGATCTACAACTCCACGGGGATCGTGATGCTCACCGGGATCGGGCCCACCAATAACGAGCTGACCTCTCCACTCTTCGGGGCCGACGATTATATCGACAAGCCCTTTGAGTTCGATGAACTCCAGCGCAAGATCGACGCCGTATTGGACGAGAAGGACTCGCCGCCGTTGAAATAAAGCGCCCATCACGGGCCGAAGGCCGCGTGGGTTTTCATGTCGGCCGCCGAAATTCTCGGCAGCCGGGCGTCCACCACGGGCCGAAGGCCGCGTGGCTCTTCATGTCGGCCGCCGAAGGCGCGGCCGAAATCCTCGGCAGCCAAGGCTTGCCTGCGGTTGGTGGGTTGTGAGCAAGTGAAGAAACGATCGGTGGAAGCAATCAGGGAATTTCTTCCAGGTGCCGGCGGGCGCTCTGGTGGAGTTGATGGTCCGGGGAGACGAGGGTGGTGACGGCCTCGAAGAGCTGAGAAGCCTCTTCGGGGCTGGAGTCTTTCTTGGAGTTGGCGCGGTCATATAGGGAGTGGGCGCTCTCGTCGATGCGCAAGCGAAGTGTGGCGACCTGGGGATGGCCGGATTGATAGCTCTGGGCTCGCTGCAGAGTGGCAAAGGCGCGCGAGTAGTTTCCCCGTTCGAGGTGGCGTAGCCCGGCACGGCCCAGTGATTCGGCCAGGCGTTGGGTCACGGGTTGCTGAAAGGAACCGCCGCTGACGACGGATTCGTCGGCGCGCAGGGCCTGCTCGAAATGGTCGGCTGCGTCGTCGTAGGAGCCGACGAGAAAGGCCGACTCGCCAGCATTTCGCGAATTCTTGAAGGCCCGGATATTATCGGCCGTACGCTTGGCGCGGTCTGCGATGGTACCACTGGAGGAGGCGACGATGGCGTCGAAATGCTCGATGGCCTCCGAGAGGCTTTCGGCCCGATAGAGGTTGAAGCCGTCCATAAAGTTGATGGTCGCCGGACGATCTGTGCCCGGTTCTCGGCCGGTGGTGGAGCCACCGGAGGAAAAGGGATCGGCCAGAAGGCCCGACTCTTCGCGCTCTGAAGTGGATGCCGGTCGTGGTGGGGGGGAGGGAGCCGGCGCAGTCCTGGAGTCCTCTTCTTGCGGGGCCTCGTCGTCGGCGGCCAGGGCCTCGGCGATGGACTCCTCGAGATGGCGAGCCCCCTCGTGTTCGGGCTCGATGGCGCGGACCTTGTCGACCAATTCCGCGCTTCGTTCCAGGTCGCCGTCGTCGAAGGCGCTCTGGGCATCGACGAAGAGCAGCCGGGCTTCGTTGTGGGGAACTCGGGCCAGGGTGTCCTGGGCGTCGCGGTGATAGCGACTGTCCCGGGGAATGGCCCGCAGTTTGTCCAGAAAATCCTCGTCGAAGTCTTCATCATCGCGGGCCCGGGCTTCTTCGATGAGAGCGCTGGCTGCACGCTCGGCCTCGATGCGGCGCAATTGTGCCTGCGGTAATTCGAAGTCCGGATCGACACGTTGGCTCTCTTCGAAGAACTCCTCGGCTCGATCGAAGTCGTGGTCCCGCAACGCCTCGACTCCCTCGAAATACAGCTCGCGTGCCGACATCTGGGGGGCCTCGTCGGAGGGCTGCTCCTGGTTGAGGACGGTGGCGTGCAACAAAAAGCCCAGAAGGGGAATGGAGAGTACGGCGGCGGAGATGGTGATGATCAACAGCAGGCGGTGGACGCCGCGAGGGACGACGCCCACGGAGAGCGAATCGCCCTGGCCGATCTCGGCCGGATCGGCTTCGGTGACGGTGCTGGTAGTCTCGGCGGGGATGAGGTGGCGCTGGCGGTCATCGACCGGGGCGTCGCCGGGGATGACGAATTGGAAGGTGCTCTGTCCGGCCTCGATGCGGTCGCCGTGAAAGAGATCGGCCTCCTTGATCTGCTCTCCGTTTAGACAGGTCCCGTTAACGGCTCTCATATCCTTGATGAGATAGGTCTGGTCCGGATTCTGGACGATCTCAAAATGCATTCGGCTCATGGCCGGGTCGGGGACGCTGATGGAGTTTGCCGTCCCGCGGCCGACGCTGTTGCGCATGCGGTTGACGAGAAAGTCCTGGCCCACGGCCGGCCCCTCGAGGGTGGACAGGCGCGCGGAGATAGGGTCGTTGTCAAAAGCGCTCTGAAAGAGCTGGGTGTCTTCGGCCTGAAATTCGGAGCTTTTGTCCGGGGAAGCGGAAGCAGGCGACGGCGCTGATGCGGCCAGGGGTGGTTCTTTATGAACCTTTGCTTTGGCGGTCGGTTCCGGAGGCTTCGTGGGAATGTCGAAGGTAGGAGCGCCCGGCGCGGTGGAGGCCGTCGATGGTGGTGTCGACGTCGGCGGGAAGTTACCTCGGTCGTCGCCGTCGCCGGTGTCGATCGCCGTCTCGAGGGTATCGATCACGGGGGAATTGATGCGGTCTGTGGAGTCATCGACCACAGGTTGCGTTCTATTTTCGAATTCGAAATTGGCCACGATCTCCGAGGCGGACATGCGGTCCGTGGCTTCGACCGAAGGCGATGGACCTTCGTCTGCACCGTGGTCGTCATCGAAATCGGACCGATCGTCGTCGCCTCCAGATGATTCTTCGCCGGGAGGGTCGATTTCGTTGTCCGTGTCGAAGTGGGCCTCGGCGACGACGTCAAAGGGTAGCGACGTCACCCGGTCGGTCTTCGCGACTTCCGATTCGCCGTCGCCGGCAGGGGGAGTCGGGGCGTCTTTCTGCGATGTGGGCTCGCTACGGCCGACGCCGGCCTCCGCCGTCGGTCCCTTCGCGCCGGTGGAGGTCTGCGTTTTGGAGGGGAGCGCTTCTGGCTCTTTGTCAGGGCTCGGCGGTGGAGCCGTGAGGGAGGAGACGAAATTGAGCTTGTTCGGCTCGGTCTTTCGTTCGCTTTGTTCCTTCTGACGCTGTGCGAGGGTGCGCAGGCGCTCCGATAGAGACGGCCGTTTTTTCGCCGGTGACGTCCGCGACTTCGGAACGGGAAGCGTAAGGGAGGGCGTCGTCGTTTCTTCGGCCACTGAAGATACAGCCGATCCCCCGCCAGAGGAGTCCCGTTCTTGACCCGTCAGGTCTTTCGCCGATCCACTGTCGGTCCGTGAGTTGTTGTTTTCGGCGTCGCTCATCGAGGGTGCGCACGCGTTCGAAGGGGTTGATTTTCCCACCGCTGCGAGGATAGCCTTCGCGGTGAAAGGGTGTCAATTACTCGGCAATCGCATCCTCTGCGACGGAAGGAGCATTTTCGGGGGCAAGGAAGCCGACACAACGTGATGGAGATGGTTCGATGGTGGCGATTGCCGAGGACAGAGGACAGACGGAACATCATCTTCTAAGCTCCGATATGTGCCCTTGATCTCGGGCCTTTGCCCTGCGACTTCTGACCTTCGTCCTGTGACCTCTGCCCTCTGGTGAACGATGCGTTCATTGCGCGCTCGACTAAACGTGGCATTCGTGGTGCCCACGGCGGCGATCGTGATCGTCCTGGTCGCTGTGGGACACGTGGCGGCTCGCCAGGGGTTGGAAGAGGAGCTGGAGAAGCGGCTGCAGGCGGTGGCGCAGGTGATCGCCGTGGATATGTCGGAGGATATCGACGCCGTTCAACTGAGCCGTCTCGACGAGTCGATGCACCGGGTGCGCACGCGCTTTGAGGGGCAGCTGCGCGATGCCAGGGATTCCACCGAAGTGGGGCGCATCTTCATCTTCGACGAAGATGCGCGCACGTTGGTGGACACAGATGAGACCGTTGCCTTTGGCTCGACGCAGTACCGGGCCCGAAGCGATCGAAGCGAGGTGCGGCGCACCTTCGAGCAAGGGGTAGCCACCTCGGGCCCTCTATTTCAGACCGACCAGGGAGATTATTATAAGGTGGCCTACGCTCCGATCACCTACGAGGGAGAGACGGTGGCCGTGGTGGGGGTCGTGGCCAGCGCCACCTATTTCGACCTGCTGACCTGGTTTACCACGGTGTTGACCCTGCTGGGGGCGTTGGGGGTGGCGGTGGTGATCGGGCTCGGCTTTTTGATCGCCCGTCAGCTCGTGCGGCCCGTGGACACGCTGGTCGCCGGAGCCAGGCGATTGGCCGAGGGCGATCTGGAGACCCCGGTGGTGTCCCGGGCCCGCCGCGAATGGTCGAGCGTCGAGGAGTTTGAAATTTTGATGGAATCTTTCGAGGAGATGCGCAAGGCCATCGTGGAGCGAGACGAGCAGATGCAGATGATGCTCGGGGGAATCGCCCACGAGGTGCGCAATCCGTTGGGGGGGATCGAATTATTCTGCGGATTGCTCAAAGAGGATCTACAGGAGCTGCGCTTACAGGGAGAGCAGGGGCGCTCGCCGCCGGTGGAGAAGCTGGAGCGCATCGAGCGCGAGGTGGCCTATCTCGAGGATCTGGTGGAGCATTTTCTGGACTACGCCGGCTCCGGGGAGTTGGATCGACGCCGCATGGACGCCGCCGACTTCGTCGACGAGGTCGTCGAACTCGTGGAGGGGGATGCGAAAAAGGCGAAGTGCCGTCTGCAGGTGGAGATCGAAGAGGGAATGCAATTGACCGCCGATCCGGGGAGGCTTCGGCGGGCACTGTTGAATGTGATCCGCAATGCCTGTCAGGCCTGTGACATCGAAGAGGCGGTGGTGACGGTGCGCGGACGCTGTGAGGGAGCGACGTCTCAGCTCGAGATCCGAGACAGCGGCTGTGGGATCGACGACGAGCGGCTCGATAAATTGTGCAAGCCCTTTTATACCACCCGCGAAAAGGGCAGCGGACTCGGCCTGGCGCTGACGAAGAAGGTCATCGAAGATCACGGAGGAGAGCTGTTCATCGACAGCAGGGTTGGCGAGGGGACGACGGTGCGCTTTGTGCTTCCCTTCGACGAGGCGGTGGACAAGAGGGTCGGCGCAGGTAGACAGCAGGAGATTCCCGAGGGATGGTTGGGGTAATTCAGCGACGATAAGGACGAGGATATGGCAAAGATCTTGGTCATCGAGGACAACGAGACCCTTCGCGAGGGGGTGGTGGAGGTATTGGAGCGCATGGAGCACGAGGCATTTTCTGCCTCGGGGGGATTGCAGGGAGTGAAGTTATTTCATGCCCATTCGCCGGATCTGGTGATCACCGATCTGAAGATGGAGGGGATGGACGGGATGGACGTATTGGAGAGGATCGGCAAGGCCGACGCGGAGGCGCTGGTGATCATGATGACCGCCTTCGGGAGCATCGAGCGCGCCGTGGAGGCCATGCAGGCCGGAGCCTTCGATTTCATCGCCAAGCCCTTTCCCCCCGATCTGTTGCGCACCAGGGTGGAGCGGGCGCTGGGGATAAGACAGGAGCGGCGTCGAAGTCGCAGGTTGGAGAGCGAAAACGAGATGTTGCGCCGGGACTCGGCCCGCGAGTTCGACGCCGAGATCGTGGGGGAAGCCCCGGCCATACAGCAGGTCCTGGAGCGGGTGGAGCGGGCGGCGCGAAGCGACAGTACCGTCTTCATTCACGGGGAGTCCGGTACGGGAAAGGAGCTGGTGGCAAGGGCCCTTCACCGCGCATCGCCAAGAGCGCAGGGGCCATTTGTAAAGGTCAATTGCTCGGCCCTGGCCGAGAGTTTGCTGGAGTCCGAGCTCTTCGGCCACGAAAAGGGGGCGTTTACGGGAGCCCACAAGCAGCGGTTGGGTCGCTTCGAGCTGGCCGACGGGGGGACGATCTTTTTGGACGAGATCGGCGATATCAGCGAGGCGATCCAGCTCAAATTGTTGCGGGTATTGCAGGAACAGGAGTTCGAGCGAGTGGGAGGAGAAAAGACGCTGTCCACGGACGTGCGCGTGGTGACGGCGACGAATCGCGATCTGCGACAAGCCATCGACGAGGGCAAATTTCGCGAAGATCTATTCTATCGCCTCCATATCATTCCCATCGAGCTGCCTCCCCTTCGCCGACGGCCCGGCGACGTGCAATTGTTGACCCGGCATTTCATCGAAAAGCTGGCCCGGCGCACACGATCGCCGGCACGGGGGATCACCGAAGAGGCCCAGAAGGTGCTCGAGCGTCATAGCTGGCCGGGGAACGTGCGAGAGTTGGAAAACGTCATCGAACATGCCCTCGTCTTCGCCGACGACGAGGTGATCCGGCGTGAGGATCTTCCGCCCATGCTGGGAGGGCGCAGCAAGACGGGCGGTGTGGATCTGGCCACGGTGGAAGACAGGAGCCTTCCGGAGGTCCTGGAGGAGATCGAGGCAAAGTTGATCGGTGAGGCCTTCGAAAAGGCCGGTGGCGTCAAGACCGAAACGGCGCGCCTTCTGGGCATCAAGCCCAGCGCCCTGTACTACAAGCTCGAGAAGTACGGCGTCGGCGAAGAAGAAGAGAAGGAGGCCGGCGGTTAAACTGTTTCCCTTGACCTCGTCGTCGCGGCGTCGATAGTGTCCGGCAACGTCGCTGCACGAAGATGGGGACGGGTCGTTGTTGAAAAAATGATTGAGCGAACGCCAAAAGTGAGGAATTTAGCATGATCGACTTGAAGCAGTACGGCATCGACGGACCGAAAGTGCTTCGCAATCCGAGCGTGGCACGCCTGACCGAGGAGGCAATCCTCCACGACCAGGGAGCGGCCTTGTCGTCGACGGGAGCGTTGATGTCCTACTCTGGCGAGAAGACCGGTCGCAGTCCGAAGGACAAGCGCATTGTGCGCGAGCCGAAGAGCGCCGACAACGTCTGGTGGGGATCGGTGAATATGGAGCTGAGCCCGCAGAGCTTCGCCACCAATCGCGAGATGGCCATTGAGTATATCAACGAATCCGAAAGGGTGTTCGTCATCGACGGATTCGCCGGCTGGGATCCGAACTACCGCCTCCACGTGCGCATCGTGTGCACCCGGGCCTATCACGCTCTGTTCATGCACAATATGCTGATCAGGCCCAGCGCCGAGGAACTCGAAGAGTTCGGAGAGCCCGACTACGTGGTGTTCAACGCCGGAGGGCGAAGCGCCGATCCCCAGGTGGAAGGGGTGGGCAGCGAGACCTGTGTGTCTCTGGACTTCGCCTCCGGTCATTTCGTCATTTTGGGGACCGATTACGCCGGAGAGATGAAAAAGGGCATCTTCACGGTGATGCATTATCTGATGCCGGAGCAAGACGTGCTGTCCATGCATTGCTCGGCCAACGAGGGCCCGGAAGGGGACGTTTCGCTCTTCTTCGGACTGTCGGGCACCGGCAAGACCACCCTGTCCACCGATCCGAACCGACTGCTCATCGGCGACGACGAGCATTGCTGGAGCGACGACGGGATCTTCAATATCGAAGGGGGCTGCTACGCCAAGACCATCGATCTGTCGCGCGACGACGAACCCATCATCTACGATGCGATCCGCTTCGGAGCGGTGTTGGAGAACGTGGTCTACGACGAGCAGACTCGAAACGTCGATTATGAGGACGACTCCATCACCCAGAATACGCGCACGTCCTATCCCATCGAGTTCGTCCCGGGAGCCAAGATTCCCTGTATGGGTGGGCATCCGGAGAATATCATCTTCTTGACCTGTGACGCCTACGGGGTGTTGCCCCCGGTCAGCCGGCTCAGCCCGGAGCAGGCGATGTATCACTTCATCAATGGATATACGGCGAAGGTGGCGGGCACGGAGATGGGAGTCGACGAGCCGCAGGCGACGTTTTCGGCCTGTTTCGGTGCCGCCTTTCTGGTGCACCATCCGATGCGCTATGCGGAGTTGTTGGCCCAGAAGATGCGAGAGCACGGCGCGCGGGCCTGGCTTGTGAATACGGGCTGGACGGGAGGAGCCTTCGGTACTGGACATCGCATCAATCTGCCCCACACCCGGGCCATTATCGACGCCATCAACCAGGGAGAGTTGGTGGACGCGCCGACCGAAGAGGATCCCTACTTCGGTACCGGTACGGTCACCTCCTGTCCCCACGTGCCCGACGAGGTGTTGGTGCCCCGCAATACCTGGGAGGACAAAGAGGCCTTCGATAAGACGGCCCGAAAATTGGTGGGGCTGTTCAACGACAATTTCGCAAAATACGCCGACGAGGCCCCCAAAGAGGTGTTGGAAGCGGCGCCGTCGGTGGACTAAAGGCCGGTCGGTTTTTCGGTGGGCGGTGGTGAGAGCTAGTGGCGCCCGACAGAAGTTTTGAACCATTCTTCGCCGGTTCTGAGCAACGATCTCTTTGTCGTCTATATTCGACGATGCACAAGCATCGCCTCACTTCGACGACTTCGACCTCGTCGCTCAGTCCTCGCCGAATAAGGCACGGAACTTCCGCCGAGCACCACTAGTCGTCGGGTCCGCTCATCAGGCCCGGGTCGATCTGAAATTGGGTTTCGTAGGCATCGCGCACCTCCTGGAGTGCCTGGTGGGCCTGTGCGGTGTCGATGCGTTGGATTTCGTCCAGGATCATCGACGTGCGGTGACGTCGTAACTGCTCTCGAGAGTTCGGATCATCAAGGGCGGCGATCTCGCCTTGGGAGGTGCGAAACTGCCGCGCCGCCCGGGTGATCTCCTCCTGGGACAGAGCGCCCGTATGGGCCAGAGCTCGCGCCTTTATGAAGGGGGCGTATTCAAGGGCCACCTCGGCATCGTCGGCGGTGGACGCGCCGGCATATAGGCGCTCTTCGAAGGCCTGGACGCTTTCGTCGAAGACCTGGAGCGGGGCGTCGCCCTGAGTTGTGCCTTCTCCGGGGTCCGAGCCGGTGGCGGGGATGATAAAGGCCACCGCCACCAGCAGGAAGCCGGCCCCCCAGATGATGCGGGACAGATATTTGGATTCGGTGAGCAAGACGGCGGAATCGGGGCTCTAGGTGCGGGATGTGTCTTCGAGGTGTCTGTGGTGGATCTCTCGTTGAAATAACAACAGAGCGCCGAGACTCTTCCGGCGAAGATGATCGATGCGGGTACAGGCGCTCTGCCATTGGTCGACGAATTGTGCAAGCCACTCATCCTCCAGGCGGCCTTCGTGCAGGGGCTCGGAGGCGACGAGGGAGGAGGGCAAGACGAGGCTGCACAATGAGCTATCGGCGCAGATGCCGTACAGTTCGGGTACTGGAGGAGACCCGGTCAGACCGCGCTGAAGTCCCGAATGCAGGGTCGTCAGAGCAGCCACCATGGGTTCGATGGAGTCGGGATGGATGCCATCGACGCCGCCACCTTCCTCGACGGCGGCGGCGATGCTGGCCAGCATCGGGGTCTGACCGCGCAGCCATCGCACCAGATCCTGGAGGTGGAGGTGGAATTGATAGCGCTCCACGAGCTCTACCATGGTCGCCTCCCCCTGGCGTCGGGCCGCGCAGATGGTGGCCACCAGAAGGCGTCGGTCCCAGTCGGCGAGCCAGCGGTGATCTTCTTCGGCCGAAGCCTGTTGGGGCGGCGCAGAAGCGGCGCGGGCCGTGACGGGGCTTCGAAGGGGGCGAGGGGCCGAGGTGGCCTCCGGGCCGTCCGGAGTGACCAGGGAGCCGAGATGGCGACCGATACGCTCGAGGGCGTCTCGATATCCAGGGCCCGTCAGATCGCACAGCACATCGGTGAGCTCATCATCATTCCAACGCAGTTGTTCAGCCATTGCCAGGGCCTCATCAAGGGTTCCGGGCTCGATGAAGCGGTGGCCATAGACGATGCGGTCGTCGCCGTCGAGGATCACCTCGGCGTGTTCTCCGTCCAGGTGGCGCTGTACCAACTCGGCCGGGATGGTCTTGCCGTCGGCAGCCCAGCGCGAGGCGTAGACCCGGTCGGTGACCCGTCGACGCAATGAGGCGGGATCGGAGAAGAGCGTCCAGGCGCTGCGCTCGTCGAACGTGGAGCGCCGGTAGTCCTGGCGGGCCATCTTCTCGCGAAGGGCGTGGGGGGGATGGGAGGCCCATTGATCGGCCCTCTGCAGGCCATGATCGTCGTCATCGTCGAAGACGGGGACGTAGGTCGTGGGATCGTCGGGAAGCTCGGGAGGAATGCCCAACGTGGGGTCACCCAGGCGCTGGCGCATCGCCTCTCCGAGGCGAATCTGGTGGTAGAAGAGGTCGTCTGTGCGCACCTCATCGCTCAGAGCCTGTTCCAGATCGTAGAGGGTCTGAGAAAAGCAGCGATCTGCCCAGTCGGTGCGCTTTAAGGCGTGAATCAGGGCGTCGCTGCCCGTCAACTCCAGGGCGACCTGGTCGGCCGCAAATTCCATCTGGCGGCTCAGCGATGCCTCCATGCGTCGAATCACCGCCAAAAGCGCCCCCGCTACCCGGCGCACCAGGGCGGTGGCGGCGTTGAGCGGCGACACCAATCCCTGTCGAATGGCGTCGCCGTCGTGCCATCCGGCGATGGACAGGTCGATGCGATCGCGGCCGTGGATGACCTCCTCCAAAATATTCGTCACCACCCGTACATAGTCGTGAAGGCGCATGGAGCGCTGCGAGAAGTGTCCGAATTCGTGGGCCAGTACGGCCTCCAGCTCCGTGCGGTTGAGGGCGTTGACCATCCCCATCCCCACCAGGAGGTTGCGCCGCGGGGGACGAAAGACGTCCAGGATCGACGTCTCCACAAAGACCCCGGCGTTGACGTCGGGACAGGCGAAGACGCGGTCCGGTGCGGGCGCCCCGCAGCGGTTGTAGATATCTTGCAAGAAGGCGAAGAACTCGGGCTGCGAACTCTCATCGAGCTCGATGAACTCCGATCGGTCCACGGCGCTGTGGCGAAATAGTCCCTTGGCGAGCACGAAGGTCAAAAGGGTAGTGGCGCCGACGCCCAGGCTCAGCCCCAGGCCCTGCAGGGGAGTAAATCCCCCGGAAAAGATCTGGACCAGCAGCCAGCCGGAGGCGGCAGCGCTTCCCATGAGGGCGACCAGATAGGCGGCGAGCAGGCCAAAGAGGGCCATCCCCAGGGTGAAGACCTTGAGGCGATATGTCGTCGTCGACGACGAGGCTTGACGCAAGCGAGGAGGGGAAAGAAGAGACGAGCGAGCCGTCGATACTGCAGATAGGGGGAACATCGGTGACCTCCCAAGGCGAAGGGTTACAGCCTTTTGGGAAAGCCCACCTACTACTGCTTGGACCGCAGGGCTTTCGAATTGTGACTGCCGTCTTACTGAAAAATTTCAGTAAGACAGTAATCTCGATCGGTTACAGTGCTGATAAAAAAATCCAGCCCACCCATGATAGTAGATGTCGGCGAAGAGGCAAATTATTTCTCGAACGTGGAAAAAAAGCTCTCCAGGTTCGCTCAATGCTCTGCCCGGCAACATTCTTGCAATTCCACGGCGCGGAAGACGCGAAGGCGCGAAGCGCTGTACGCAGAGCGCTGCCTCGCGAAAAAAGAGCGCTGGTACGCGGAGGCTCGGCAGAGCTCGCGAAGCGTCGCTAAAGCGCGGCAAACAGCTCCGACGGGTTGTGCTGGTTTCGATGGAGAGAGGTTACGTGCGGAAGAGTGCTGTTTCGCCAACTGCCTACTGCCGATAGGGAAGCCCCTATCGTCTCCGGGACGATTCGTGGCTTTTCGGAGACGATGGCCTCCCAAAGGTAGTAGCCTGTGATTATTCCCGATCGTCTGTCGGCACTTCGAGTTCGATGCGCAGGGCCTGGTCTGATGACGGGGGTTCGACGAGGCCGGAGACGGCGCGTACCGAAAAGGGGTGTTCGGCGGGGCCGTCGTCCGTATCCCCGATCTCCGGTGGCCCGGGGAGGTCATCGCCGGTCGTTGTGCCCCAATAGCCCTCGAGCCACACCGCGCAGGGCTGTGCGTCGGAGCAGAGCTGATGGATGCGATCGCTGAGGGAAATCCCCATCGCGCCGTCGTCGAGGCGGAGCCGAATCGAGTCCTCTTCGATGTGGTCGAAGCTGGGGGCGATGACGGCGGCATCGACGCCCATGACGTCGAAGGAAACCACCACCGGGAGGCGCATCTTGCGCTCCTCGCCATCGAGAGCGGCCAGTAGCTTCGCCGGATCGTCGATGGTCGGGCCCGGTTCGAAGTGGGATGGGCGGGGCTGCCCTTTCTCGAAGTGTTCTTTTTCGTCCTCCGAAGTGGTGGCCACGGACTCTTCTCCTTCCAGGGGTTGGGACGTATCCCCGCCGCGTTGACAGCCGGTGATCCACAGGGCCGTCGCTGCCAGGAGCAACAGGGCGAATTGTCGTCGCAGGGAGGGGCTCGGTCTTTTCATCGTCACTGCTGACTCCGACAAGGGAAGCGGGATATTTGCGATCATCATACACCGAGATGGCAGCAGAAAGACATCTTTTGTGCCCGTCGGGGTGGGATGGACGAAAGTCGAACGCCCATCCATCGACGGGGGGATCCAATTTGATCGGTTGTAGGACTCAAAGTGGTCGAGGCCACACCCGGGCCCTGGCCCGAGCCCTGACCTCGGCCCGCTGTTACTTCGTGCCGCCCAAGAGGGTTGGGGCCAAAGCCATCCTCAGGAGGGAGGAGCAAGAACCGGAAAAGACAACAGCAAAGGACGGGCCTGGGCGAGGGCCGGGGCCCGGGCCAGGGAACTACTACCGACGGAAACCGATCACACCCTGGACCGGCATTGATCTTGTCGCGACGTTGGCGTTCCGCTATTCTTTCGAGCGTGCTGCCCGCGGGCGCGCGTGTTGATGGTTCTTGCGAATGTTGACTGTGGATGAACGGATGCTCAAATGGTTTTGAGACATCAAATCGATGGATCAGAAGGCAGCAATCCTTCACCGGTATGTCACCGGGTTCTTCCGAGCGCAATACGGGGGTTACACGAAGACGAGCGAGGTGCGACGGCGACGGAGTACGTAGTGCTCCTGGTGCTGGTAGCTGCAGCGCTTATCGCCGTCATCGCCACCTTCGGCGAACAGATCGAGCGGCTGTACAATCAGGCCGTCGAGACCTTGCGCCGCGACGTCGCAAATCGATGACGATCAGGTACGACATAGATACCAACGGCTGTTTGGATATAGATAAAAGGAGCCCGAGATGAGAGCGAGCGATATGAGATGGATGTCGCGGCGAAGAAGCAGGTCGATGCTCGTGGGAATTGCCGCGATGTCGATCCTCTTCTTTGCGGCCTGTGGAGGAGATCGCAACGTCGGCGTCGGCGACGATGGCGGCGGGGGCGGAGGAGGAGGTGGTGGTGGCGATGATGCCAACCACCGCTATGCTCAGATCGATGATCTCGATCTGGCCACAGGAGAGGCCAAACAGGGCCTGCACCTGCGGCCCGGGATCGAGATCTTGCGCGTCAACGCTTCGAGTACGGAATATCAGGTCGACATCGATGACGATGCGATGACGGTGACCCTCGTTGGCGAGGCCCGAGATCAGGCGTTGGATGTCGACGAGATCTGGACCGACGATATCTTGATGGGAGACGACTTCATCTTTCTTATCGTCGACGTCATTGAGGAAGGGGCAAAGCTGATCTTTGAAGTCGACCCCTTCGAGTTGTATCGCGTCGTCCACGGGGACTGGAATATCGATATGGCTCCCCTGCCCGAAGGGTATATGAACCTGAATTTGGGAGAGGCCGATCCCAATATGGAGCTGTCGCTTTCCATCAAAGATCTCTTCGACAAAGCATGGAAGCACGCCGATATCTCGGGCTCCGGAGCGGGGACGGTGACCCCCACGGTGGACGGAAGCATCGAATTCCCCATGGACTGGGAGGGA